>CAYGTD010000177.1:0-7775 GCA_964352725.1 uncultured Roseivirgaceae bacterium | reverse complement strand
CCTTAACTACCCTCAATAGAAGGGTTTCAGTAATCAATCTCTTAGAAACAAGAAGAGCAAAGTACAAGATCTATGCTCCATTCAGTGGTAAAGTTGGATTAAGAGAAGTCTCAGAAGGAAGTTATATCAATCCTGGAGATCTTATTGCCCGGTTATATAGCGTTGATCAAGTGAAAATTGATTTTTCTGTACCTGGCAAATACCTTAAAGATGTGAATGTTGGAGATGTCATTCAATTTACCGTAGATGGGTATGAAGAAGAGTTTGAGGGTAAAATATATGCTGTAGAGCCACAAATTGATCCTCAATCACGAAGTATAAAACTACGAGCAGTATCTGCAAATACTTCAAATAAATTATTGCCAGGACAATTCGCAAAAATCAACCTTATTCTTGATAGAATTGAGAATTCAATTATGGTCCCCAACATTGCTCTCATACCTGAGTTAAATGCTACTAAAGTATTTGTTTTTGTAGACAATAAAGTAGAAACGCGAGTGGTAACAACAGGCATTAGAACAGATGAAAGAGTTCAAATAATTTCAGGCTTGAAACCAAATGATGTAATCATTACCACAGGTCTATTGCAAATTCGTCAAGGAATGGAAGTAAATATTGATTTATAATGGCAAGTTTAGCAAACGTTAGTATTGATCGTCCAGTTCTGGCCATTGTGATGTCCATTATCATCATTATTTTCGGTTTAATCGGATTCAACTTCCTGGGTGTCCGTGAGTATCCCTCAATTGACCCGCCAATTATTACTGTTTCCACCAGTTACGTTGGAGCTAGTGCAGATGTCATTGAAACACAGATCACCGAACCTTTGGAGGAATCTATCAATGGTATTGACGGCATTGAAAGTCTTACAAGCGTAAGTAATGATGGTAAATCTACGATTACGGTCGAATTTGGATTAGGAAGAGATTTGGAATCCGCAGCTAATGATGTAAGAGACCGAGTATCAAGAGCACAAAACCGAATTCCTCCAGATGCTGACCCTCCTAGAGTGAGTAAAGCAGATGCAGATTCCAGCCCTATTATTGCACTGAGGATTTATAGTCCGCAAAGAAATCTGCTAGAGTTAACTGAAATTGGGGAAACAGTCTTTAAAGAGACTTTTCAAACCATTCCTGGTGTCTCCGAAGTAAGAGTTTGGGGATCAAAGAAGTACTCCATTCGCCTATGGATGGATCCAAATCGTTTAGCGGCTTACAAGCTAACTCCCCTTGATGTTTTCCAGGCCGTGAATAAACAAAATGTAGAGCTTCCATCTGGTCGTATAGAAGGGGCTAATATGGAATTAACTATCCGAACCATAGGTCGTCTATCTTCACCACAAGAGTTCAATGAACTGATTATTCAAGATGATCAAAATGGAATAATCCGATTTTCTGATATTGGTCGAGCTGAATTTGCTCCAGAAAATGAAAGAACAGCTCTTAGAACCAATGGAATACCCATGGTAATCACTGCCATTGTTCCACAACCAGGATCTAATAATTTAGAGATTGCGGAAGAGTTTTATAAGCGCCTAGAAGCAATGCAAACCAATATTCCATTGGATATTGATACTTCCATAGCATTTGACAATACAGAATATATCCGTGACTCTATAGCCGAAGTGCAGCAAACCATATTTATCGCATTTGGGCTGGTAGTATTAATTATATTCCTGTTCTTAAGAGACTGGAGAACTACTTTCATACCGGTCATTACGGTTCCGATATCGTTGATTGGAGCATTTTTTGTCATGTATATACTTGACTTCTCCATTAATGTTTTAACACTTCTAGGTATAGTTCTGGCTATTGGATTGGTGGTAGATGATGCCATTGTGGTGCTCGAAAACATCTACTCTAAAATTGAAGATGGAGAAGAACCACATGAAGCTGGCAAGAAAGGAACTCAAGAAATATTCTTCGCAGTAATATCAACAACCATTGCACTTACAGCTGTTTTTTTTCCAATCATCTTTCTCCAAGGGCTTACAGGTCGATTATTTAGAGAATTTGGAATCACAGTAGCAGCTGCGGTAGTGATCTCCTCTTTTGTAGCATTAACACTTTGCCCCATGCTAGCAACAAAAATGCTCAAAAAACGAGAGCGTCAAACATGGTTTTATAGAAAAACCGAACCATTTTTCTTATGGTTAAATCAGAAATATAATAATGCGCTGGACACCTTTATGTCCAACAAATGGTTAGCTGCTATGACTGCATTAATAGCATCAGTTTTAATCTATGTCTTCATGACTATTATTCCACAAGAACTTGCTCCTATGGAAGATAGAGGATCATTTAGGGTTAGTGCTACTGGACCTGAAGGTGCCACATTTGATTACATGGATCGCTATGCTAATGAAGTTTCTGCCATCATTAGTGAAAATGTACCAGAGGCAGAGTCAATCGTCACCATAACATCGCCTGGATTTGGAGCTTCCAGTGCAGTAAACAATGCTCGACTAAGCGTTACTCTAGTTGATGCGGTAGATCGTGAACGATCACAAAAAGAAATTGTAGCCTTAATAAAGCCTTTAGTTACGGCAAATACTAAAGCAAGAGCTTTCACTACAGAACCACAAACAATTGGAGGCCGGAGAGGTGGTTTGCCCATTAGTTATGTGATTCAAGGTAGAAACCTGGAACATATCAAACAAGCTATACCAGCATTTATGGAGCTTGCTGAAAAAAGTCCTGTATTTAGTTATGTAGATGTAGATCTCAAGTTTACAAAACCAGAAATTGAAGTTACCATAGATCGTGAAAAGGCGAATAGCTTGAATGTTTCGGTGCGTGATATAGCGCAAACATTACAACTTGCACTCAGTGGGAACAGATTTGGCTTTTTCATTATGAATGGAAAGCAATATCAGGTGATTGGTCAAGTAGAAAGAGAGGATAGAAATGAACCCGTCGATTTAAAGTCCATTTATATTCGCACACAAGAAAACCAATTAACGCAATTGGATAACCTAATAAGTATTAGGGAAAACTCTACTCCACCTCAACTGTATCGTTATAATCGATTTGCCTCTGCGACTGTAAGTGCAGATTTGGTTGATGGGTATTCTTTGAATCAGGGGCTTGAGGAGATGGATCGTATCAAAAATGAAGCATTGGACGATACCTATCAAACATCGCTTTCAGGTCAATCAAAAGAGTTTAGAGAAAGTTCGGGAAACTTGTACTTAGCCTTTGCATTAGCTCTTGCACTTATTTACCTCGTATTATCAGCACAATTTGAAAGCTTTAGAGATCCCATTATTATCATGTTTACAGTTCCATTGGCTCTCTTTGGTGCTTTATTCACTTTATGGTATTTCAACGAAACCATTAACATATTCTCACAAATAGGGATGATCATGCTGATTGGTCTTGTTACAAAAAACGGAATTCTAATTGTTGAATTTGCCAACCAACGAAAAGCAAAAGGTATGTCAGTAGAAGAAGCAATTACTGGCGCTGCTAAGGCTCGGTTCCGCCCTATTCTTATGACTTCCCTCTCCACTATTTTGGGAATTCTACCAATTGCGCTTGCATTGGGTGCCGGATCTGAGAGTAGAGTTTCTATGGGCGTTGCAGTCATTGGTGGATTGATGCTTGCCACGTTCCTTACTTTATTTGTGATCCCCGCAATTTACGTTTATCTCACTAGTAGAGAAAAAAGAATGGTTAGAGCATGATGAAAAAAATCCTTACTCTATTTACTTGTATTGTCCTTTTCTATTCAGCATTTGCTCAAGATACCGTCGTAGTTCTTACGCTGAAAGACGTCATATCTACTTCACTAGAAAACAACTACGCCATTCGAATAGCAAGAAATGAAGTAGAAATCGCCAATAATAATGTGAGTATTGGAAATGCTGGCTTTTTACCTGAATTGGGATTAACAGGCAACTATGACAGAAGTACCCAAAATACTGAACAAGAATTTGCTTCTGGAGAAACTCAATCCCGTACTGGAGCCATACGAAAAAACTTAGGTGGTTCTGTAAACATGAACTGGACATTATTTGATGGAACACGGATGTTTGCTACGCTAGATAGATTGGAAAATCAGGCACTCATGGCAAACCAAGAATTAAAGGCAGAAGTTGATAATTCTATCTCTCAATTAATGATCAATTTTTATCAAATCGCTTTTGAAGAAGCAAGATTAGAACTACTTCAATCTAATATAGAATTTTCTCTAGAACGCCTTCGGATTGTAGAAGAAAAATACAATTTGGGTAAAGAATCCAAACTAGCTAAACTGCAGGCAAAAGTTGATTACAGCAGCGATCAATTTTCATTGTTAAGACAGAAAGAGCTAGTTAATGATATTAAGCTACAATTGCTTTTTCAAATGGGTGTAGATCCTTTTGATTTTAGTGTGAAATACAATTTTGAAATCGATTCTACACTCGTTTTAGCTGAACTATTAGATGAGGCAAGTTCCCAAAATCCAATACTCCTTTCACAAATGATGAATCAAAAAGTGCTGGAAAAACAAATGGAGGAAATTGATCGGTCGAAGTGGCCAGAACTCGATCTCAATCTTGGCTATGGTTATTCTAATTTTAAAAGTGAAGCAGGATTTTTAGCATTGAATCAAACATATGATTTCCGTTATGGTCTTACCGCCAACTTCACCATCTTCGATGGGTTCAATCAAAAAAGGCAGTATCAGAATTCCAGAGTAATGTTAGAAACAGGAAAAATACAAATGGAGGCTGCTGAAAGTCAGATTGATAATGCACTTCTTCGCACCTTTACTTCGTACTCCAACAACCTTGAGTTAGCCCAATTGGAACAATTAAATATAGATGTTGCGCGTGAAAATTCAGAAATTGCCTTAGAGCGTTTTAAATTGGGTTCTTCCAATGCATTGGAGTTAAGAGAAGCACAAACCAACTCAGTAAATGCACAAATCAGATATGTTCAAGCCCTATTCAATGCCAAAGTAGCTGAAATTCAGTTGAATACTTTAGCTGGTCGACTATCTACCATCTATTGAGATAGCAGAAGCATTTAGTAAAAAGAGTGCTCATTTGATTGGTCGTTTTAATCACCCGAATCTTGCAAAACCTTCAAATGCAAACCTCTAAATGCTATCTTAGCATTTCATGACAGAACTTCAAGACATGGCTGAGTTGGCGGCCAAATACGTAAACACCACGGACCGCCACATCTTCCTCACAGGGAAAGCAGGGACAGGCAAAACAACCTTCCTAAAGTATATTGTAGATCATACTTATAAGAACACTGTAATTGCGGCACCCACAGGTATTGCGGCAATCAACGCCGGTGGAGTCACATTGCATTCATTTCTTCAATTGCCATTTGGAAGTTTCATCCCAGAAAACATTCCTCTCTCCTCTTCTGAAAGCAGAATAAATACACCTCAGACACTTTTTCAGAATAGTAAGTTCAATGCAAATAAGCGGAAACTCATTCAAGAACTTGAGCTGCTTATCATTGATGAAGTAAGTATGCTTCGTGCTGATTTATTAGACTGCATAGATCACACGCTGCGATATCTCAGAAAGAAGCAAAAACCATTCGGAGGACTTCAAATACTATTCATAGGCGACTTGATGCAATTGCCTCCTGTCGTCCGTGATGATGAGATGAATTTGCTGAAAGGGTTCTACAAAAGCCCTTACTTTTTTGAAGCTCGAGCTCTTGAGCAGCACCCTCCCATTTTGGTGGAATTGCAAAAAATATTTAGGCAAAGCGATCAGAATTTCATTGATCTATTAAATCGATTGAGACACAATGACCAAGATGAAGATGACATCAACTTTCTAAACCGATATTACAACCCAGATTTTGATCAAGCGCAGGAAACGGGATACATTCATCTGACGACTCACAACTATCGCGCTGACAAGCTCAATCAAAGCAAGCTAGCGAGCCTTGAAAGTGATTTGCACACCTTTCATGCTCACATAGATGGTGATTTTCCTGAGAGTATGTATCCTACTACTGATGTATTGCATTTAAAACAGGGAGCGCAAGTCATGTTCATTAAAAATGATCCCAGTGGAGAAGGTCAATTTTTCAATGGTAAAATAGGACTTATCTCTTCCCTCTCGGAAGAGGAAATCTGGGTACAGTTTGAGAATGGAGATGAGGTATTAGTGACCTCCTATGAATGGGAGAACAAGCGCTATGTATTGGATCAGATCAATAATGAAGTAGAAGAAAAATATCTAGGGAGTTTTGAACAATACCCTATTAAATTGGCATGGGCAGTCACAGTCCACAAAAGTCAGGGACTTACTTTCGATAAAGCCATTCTTGATCTCTCGGGCACGTTTGCTCCTGGGCAATTGTACGTTGCACTTTCAAGACTTACCTCCCTAAAAGGATTGGTCTTCTCCTCACCTCTTCCAGAAAATCCTCCAGAGATAGATGCATCTCTCAAGACATTTGCCTCTTCATTCAAAAACGAAGAAGAATTGATGAAAAACTTAGCTGAAGATCGAAAGCATTTCATTCATAATTTCAGCAAAGAAGCATTCGATTTTTCCAATTTAATCAAGCAATTGGGCTACCATGAGAGAAGCTTCAATAAAGGCGAAAACAGATCTCTAAAACAGCAATATCTACCATGGACCAAACAGCTGATGAATGAGACTTATCCCTTGCAAAGAACTGGTGAGGGATTCGTAGGTCAGGTACGACAAATCCTAAGTCAGGAGAACTATATGTCGTTTCTTTCTGAGCGAATGGGCAAAGCAAATAGCTATTTTTCAGAAATTTTAAACGCCTTAATTAATCGGATAAATACACAAAGAAAGTCTTTAAAAAAAGAAGCAAAAGTTAAAGTCTATTTGAAGGAGTTAGAGCAACTAGAAGACTTGTATATAAAGCAATTGAGACAAATCACTAAGCTTTCACTGTTGATCAAAAATACGCTAGATGATAGAGTGCTTTCAAAAGAAGATTTGCGAAACGCTCAACTTCCTAAATCAACTGGAAAACCAATCAATACCAAAAAAGAACAGAAGGACAAGACTCCTACAGCGCAAATTTCATATGACCTATATAGAAGTGGAAAAAACATGGCTGAGATTGCAGAAGAACGTGGGTTTGTTATCAGTACCATTGAAGGCCATTTAGCTTCGTATGTAGAAAAAGGTGAAATTGATGTAAAAGAATTGATTAAGGAAGATAGATTAGAAAAAATTCTGGAGGTTACTAAAAAAGACCTAGATAACTCAGCAGCTATCAAAGCAGAATTGCCAGATGATTATAGTTACGGTGAAATTAAATTGGTACAGGCAAGCTTGAAAGGGGTGCAAAATTGAGTGTTAAGACATGAGATTATTTATTCTATTTATTTGCCTCATTTTATCTATTTCTAATGTCAATTCTCAAACTGACTCCTCCCGTGTTTTAAATAAAAAGCGTCTCCATTGGGTCATCGGATCGGAAGTGGTTGCTTATACAGGAGCAATGCTTGGTTTAAGCACCATTTGGTATGAAGATTTAGGAAAGTTTCATTTATTCAATGATAACTCAGGATGGGGATATACAGACAAATTGGGTCATGCGCTTAACGCTCAACATATTGGAAGATTAGGAGCAGAATCGCTAAGATGGTCAGGTGTTGAGGAAAAGAAAGCCATCTGGTACGGTGGGTCTCTTGGTCTGATGTTTTTGACTTCCGTTGAAATTTTTGATGGAATGTCAGAAGATTGGGGCTTTTCGCTTGGAGATGTAGCTGCCAATATTGGAGGCACAGGATTGTACATTGGGCAAGAGCTTCTTTGGCAAGATCAACGC
>CAYGTD010000176.1:0-7779 GCA_964352725.1 uncultured Roseivirgaceae bacterium | reverse complement strand
GTGGTACCGATACCTCCTGTAAAGCCAACCCCATTTTCTTGAAGTATAAATAGGAAAAAGAGAGAAGTAAAAACTTCGGGCATTGAGCTTGCAATCGCATTGATTGTTGCGCCACGAACTCCCTCTGAGAGGTTACGTCCTACATATTCGGAAGCGGTCATGAACCCATCTCCAGCTCGCCAAATAATTAAACAACAAAATGAGATTAGGATTAGGGGTATTACAATGCCCATTTATTTTTTTTTAGGTTCAGCAATTAGTGGTGATTTTTAGCTGGAGACCCTCTAAATTAACAAAGATTTGTTTCAAGCAACCAATAAATCATATTTTATCATCAGATAATTCACGAACAGTGGCGTTTTGCCTAATTTTCACTCAAAATTTCTTGCATGTACATCAATCTTTCAGGTTTAAATATTTTAGTCACAGGGTCTAGTAGAGGTATAGGTAAAGCACTAGCTACCAAATTGGCTGAGGCGGGAGCAACTATTGCTGTTCATTATAATAAGAACGTAAGAGAGGCAGAAAACCTAGCTCATATTTTGGGGAATGGATCCAAAGCGTTCCAGGCAGATTTTTCTAAACCAGACGAAGCGGCAAAACTGTTTGAAAGAGTAAGCCTTGAAATGGGTAGCATTGAAATCTTGATTAATAATGCAGGACTCGCTAGGTCGGCTAGTATAGATGCAAAAGATGACGATTGGATTAAAGCATGGGATGAGACAATGATGGTGAATCTTAACTCTTCGGCAATACTTTGTAATATTGCAGTCCAGGATTTCATTAGAAGTATAGCTTGTTGAAGAATTTTTAAGATTTCTTCCAGAGTCGCATTTAGAGGAGAGGAGGCAGAGTATATTGCATATGCAGCTTCAAAAGCGGGATTGGTTTCACTTACAAGATCTATTGCCCGATCTTATGGAAAGCAAGGTGTAAAAGCATTTGTGATAGCACCAGGTTTTGTACGGACAGATATGTCTCAGGAATTCATCCAACAGTATGGTGAAAGTCACGCCAAGGGTGATTTGGCTTTGGAAAGATTGACTGAGCCAAAAGATATTGCACCATTGGTTACATTTATTGCCAGCGGAATGGCTGATCATGCAACTGGTGCTACCTTCGATATCAATGCCGGAAGCTATTTACATTAATACTATACTTTTGGCTATTAATTCTTAAATTAGAAGTTTCATTCAAATACCAAGCAGCTATCATGGAAAGCAATATAAAAAATCACCTAAAGGCACTAATACAACTATCCATTATTGATAGGGATTTTGGACATCCAGAAAAAAATTATGTCTATACAATTGGAAAAGCTAATAGAGTCCCAGAAGTAGAAATTGATGAAGTAGTAAAAGAAGTATTGGAATCTAAGAACGATCAGGAGGTTAATTATGATGGATTGATGACTGAAGAACGTTTTGATTATCTCTTCGACATTATTCAGTTAATGAAAATTGATGGTGAGGTATTTTTAACAGAGATTAATTACTGTCAAGAAGTCGCTGAGAAGTTGGGATATGATAAAAAAGTGGTGAAGAGCATGGCGTCCAGAATTTATTCTGATCCTTCTATCACAGGAAATAGAGAGGCCATAATGAAAGAAGCAAACAAATATTTAAAACGTTAATTTAACCGCCCAAGATAATGAGTATAAAATCAAAGCTTAGTGTACTGGTACAGCTAGCAAATATTGATGATGATTTTGCAGGAGAGGAGAAAGATTTAATCTACATGATTGGTAAAGCCAATGGTGTCTCCGAGGAAGAGATAAATGCAATGGTGGAAAACCCTGAGCCTATTCCTCCTTTAAGCACACTGACAGAAGATGATCGTTTCGAGTACCTCTATCATCTTGTACAACTAATGAAGATTGATAGTCAGGTATATCTTTCAGAGATTAAGTTTTGCGAAGAGCTGGCTGAAAAACTAGGATTTAAAAAGAATGTGATCGCCGAGTTGTCCGCTCGGGTTTATAGCGATCCCTCCATTACGTCTAATGTTGCCTCGCTTAAGCGAGCAGTAAAGAAACATCAACAATAACTTAAATAAGAGCCCGATTTATTCGGGCTTTTTTATTGGTTAGGAATAAGTTGCTTGTAGCAAATACCAAAATGCTCATTCAATTTTGATAAGAACTCATCCTCATTCAAAATCTCTATTTCAGTACTAGTTGATAATTCATGAATTTTCAACGTTCGATCTGTAAGTGTGATTCTCCCTGTTTCTGTAAGTTGCGTGATTAATTTTTTGCCCGTGAAGAATGAATCAGGGGATGTTTGATGGTATTCGCACATTCCCATAAACTCAATCATCTGTCTGGGTACAAGATCAAATTGATATACAGTAGTGAAGTGACTTGCATCATTGGAAACCTGAAGTAAATAATTTTCATCTGGATCTTGAGTCATTCTCCAATATTTGGTGTAATCCATTTTCACTGTATTGATTTCTACTTTTTTTGGCTCATTAAAACCTTCACCAAACCCCACATCGACTAGCCATGGCTCGTCTTGATCAAAGACTAAAGTGATCATATGATCGAACTCTCTACCAAACTCAGCGGTCTCTTTACTTTTGACCCTACCTGAAATGAGATGACATTTAAAGCCTAAGTTTAGAAGCAATTGATAAAAAAGTCCATTTAACTCATAGCAGAAACCACCTCTTCCTCGCTCAACTACCTTTTTGAATACCTTTTGATAATCTAGAATAATCTTTTGACCATAGTGTATGTCTAAATTTTCGAAGGGGATATTTAATAGATGGGCTTTATGCAGTTTTCTCAAAAAGGCAAGACTGGGTTCTTCTTTTTCTACCTCAATACGATTTAGATAAGCAGTCTCATTTAATTGAATTTTCTTTTGACTGTTGATGAAGGAGTTGAGCTTTTTCAATTCTTTATGACAAGACGTTGAGATAAGTTTCCGATCATATTTTGCAAAGCAGACTGCCATGTAGTGTCAGCATCCCATTCGCCTACATGCACATTTTTTGAAATATTTTGTCTGACATAAAACTTAGTGACGATAGCATCTCTTGGAATTGTTTTTATGCTTGTTCTATCTGGCATAATTGGAATAACAGAAACAAAATCGTTCTCTGTTGGAACTACGTCAAACTCAAGCATTTTTCTCACACTAGCGCATGAGCCAGTAACACTTCTCACCAAAAATTGATGTCTGTTTCTTAGTAGGTTTTCATCACTCATGGGATCAATCATTACATACTCGTATGGATACGATTTCATAATACTATCGAGTTCTGCATTTTTAGAATCAATAATAGCATTGTAATTACGCACTTTTTCCAACGCTTCATCACTCTCTTTTGCCTCAGGCATTTTCTTAAATCGCTCAACTGCTAATACACTCCTTCTCAATTGTCCAGGATAATTTTTGAGTTGACTTTTTTCAATGATGGATCTTCCAGAAAGAAAAGAAGGCTTGTCCGGGATCAAAAAATTTCCCTGCACGAGCTCAGCTCTCCTTATCTCTTTCCCAAGTGATAATAATGCCTCCTTCAAACTTTCTGCGATTACTCGATAAGCACTTTGTCCATTTACCAACAACTGAGTACCGCTTTTATATTCAGTGACTATTATTTCAACTTGATTCTCCTTCTTAGTGACAAAAATTAAATGCTTTATTTTTCTTGTGTTGAGTATGTCAAGGTAGTTCTGATAAGAAGAATTACTGGCGTTGAAATCAATTTGATTAATGCAGAAAATAGCATCCACTTTCATCGTCACAAAACCCGAGTGAGCCTGCTCCGCCAAATTTTTCCAGTCACCTAGTTCAACAAACTCTCCTGTTTTATTAGGAACACTAATAATTACGGCACTTCTGCTACTGTTGAGTTCTAAGGGGATTGCGCTAGTATAGTTCAATGTGACAAACTCATAAAGAGGGGTTTGCGCTGGAGAACCAATGCTAAGACACAGAAAAATGATAAATAGAAATCTCATAAAAGGAATTGGAATGCTAATTTTAGTAAAACGGATTGATAATTAACCAATTTTGAATAGAATCAATCATTTTTATTGAAACTTCTAATAAAGTTAAATGGAGTTTGACTGATAGTTGTTAATCTCATTAAACGATCTCGATAAAATACTAGTATGAAAAATAAGTGCGAATGGTGCGCAAATTCTTTTGAAGCGTATGTTGATTATCACGATAAAGAATGGGGCGTTCCTGTCCATGATGACAGAAAGCATTTTGAATTTTTAGTACTTGAAAGCGCTCAGGCAGGACTAAGTTGGGCTACTATTTTGAAGAAGCGAGAGGGTTATAGAAATGCTTTTGCCGAATTTGATCCTAATATTGTAGCCTCATACGAGGAAGGAATGATTGAAGATCTACTTCAAGACGCTTCGATCATTAGAAATAGATTGAAAATTGAATCGGCAGTAAATAACGCTAAACGATTTTTAGCAGTACAAACTGAGTTTGGGTCATTTGACAAATACATTTGGAAATTTGTAAATGGAAAGCCAATTATCAATAGCTGGGAGACCATGAAGGATGTACCTATAACGACAAAAGAATCAGACTTGCTATCAAAAGATTTAAAGAAACGAGGTTTTAAGTTTTTGGGATCCACCACAATCTATGCCCATATGCAAGCGATAGGATTGGTCAATGATCACACAGTTGATTGCTTTAGGTATAAGGAATTACTAGGTTGATTTGATCTAATCTGCTTTACTTTTGCTCAAATTGTGAATAGGGATGATTGAAAAATTAGAAGAAATAAAGCATCGCTTTGAGGAGGTGGGTCAGCTTATTGTGCAGCCAGACGCCATGTCTGATATGAAGAAGTTTAGTCAGCTAAGCAAGGAGTATAAAGACCTTGAGAAAATCGTCATTGTCTACAATCAGTTTACTGAAGCAAATAGTAATCTAAAGAATGCTAAGGAATTATTGGGAACTGAAAAAGATCCTGATTTTAGAGAAATGGCCAAAGCAGAAATTATTGAGCTAGAGCCTAAAATTGAGGCACTTGGCGAGGAGCTTAAAATCATGCTTATCCCTAAAGATCCTAATGATAGCAAGAATGTGATCCTTGAAATAAGAGCGGGAACTGGAGGAGATGAAGCATCAATTTTTGTTGGAGATCTCTTTAGAATGTACAAATCATTTGCTGAAGCTCAGAAATGGACATTTTCCGTAATGAATTTTAGCGAAGGATCTGCTGGTGGATATAAGGAGATTGTTGCTTCAGTTGAAGGGGAGGATGTATATGCCAAGCTTAAATTTGAGTCGGGGGTTCATCGGGTACAGCGAGTGCCAGAAACAGAGTCTCAGGGCAGAGTTCATACTTCTGCATCTACAGTAGCGGTACTTCCTGAAGCTGAGGAAGTAGATGTAGAGTTGAACATGGGAGATATCAGAAAAGACACCTTTAGAGCATCTGGAGCGGGTGGTCAGCATATAAATAAAACTGAGTCAGCGGTAAGACTTACTCATGCGCCTTCAGGAATAGTAGTGGAATGTCAAGATGGTAGGTCACAACATGCCAACTATGACAAGGCATTGAAGGTGCTTCGCTCTCGTATTTATGAAATTGAGCTTAAAAAGCACAATGATGAAATAAGCAGCCAACGAAAAAGTATGGTGGGCTCGGGAGATAGATCTGATAAAATACGGACTTATAACTATCCTCAAGGGAGGGTAACTGATCACAGAATAGGATTATCTGTTTACAATTTGCCCAATGTAATGAATGGGGAGATTGATGAATTTGTGGAGCAACTACGAATTGCAGAAAATGCAGAAATCATGAAAGATTCGGAAGAATAATCCGTTCGGAATAAGATGAGGAGGATATTATTTATTGCGTTTTCTGTTTGCATTTTCTGGATCTCATGTTCTACTAAAGATGAAATAATTTCTTCAAGCCCATCTTTAGAAATTCTCTTTAGCAACGATACTGTAGCTTTTGATACATTGCTGAGCAATGGAGAACGGAGTAATACTAACCGCCTGAAAATTTATAATCCTAACGAAGAGTCTATTCTTCTTTCATCCATTCAATTAGGGTTAGGCGAAGAATCGGATTACTCCATTATTGTAAATGGAAGGCAATCCACTACCCTCTTGAATGAAAAAATATTGGGAGGCGATAGTATTTTGGTATTGGTGGATGTCACTGTCCGACCAAGAAACATGAATCGACCTTATCTAGTAAAAGATTCAATCATTGTAAACTGGAATGAAAACACTGAGCACGTGAAGCTAGTCTCTTGGGGTCAGGACGTGAATAAAGTGGAGCCCCAGAGTATATGTACTACTACATGGACAAATGATCGTCCATATTATATTGATGGGATTTTGGAAGTGGAGTCTGGATGTACACTTATGATTGAAGCAGGAACAGAAATCTACTTCTATAACAACTCATTGCTTTTAGTCGCAGGAAATATAGTTGCAATTGGTAATTCTGATAATCAAATAATTTTTTCAAGCTCGCGATTTGACTCTGGATTTGATGCTATTCCTGGCCAATGGAGCGGGATTATTTTCTTAGAAGAAAGTACTAATAATCAATTCTCGTATTGCACGATTGAAAACTCAGATATTGCTGTGGGATTGGGATATCAAGTGATTAATAATAGTTTAATTCCTGGAGATGTGAATAATGGACTCCAGACGGAAATAGAGATCAAAAACACGACCATACGAAATGCGAGTACGGCAGGACTATTGGCATTTAACTCACTTGCTTCGGTCACCAATTCATTGATTTATAACTGTGGTACATTTTTAATTGGAAATTTTGCTGGAGGCACGTATTCTTATCAGCATTGCACCATTTCAAATGAATCTAGTCCTTTCATTCATGATGATCCAACGGTACAATTTTCAGATAATGCAATTGTGGGGGATGAAATCTTAGTAGATAATTTAAACCTTGAATTAACCAACTCTATTATATGGGGATCTCAAAATGAAGAATTGCTTATAAACAATGGTGGACAAGCTATGATCAACTCTAGCCTTTCCTCTAATATTATTCGATCAGGGCAAGATATTCCTGATAATTTTTCTTCACTTGAATTCAACTTTCCAGGCTTTAATAGCCCTTTTTCTAATGACTTTTCACTTGACACACTTGCTTTTGCAAAGGACAAAGGGATGAATATTGGTGTTTTACAAGATATCACAGGTGTCAACAGGGATGCTATGCCTGACATTGGAGCGTACGAAAGAATTGAAAAAGAGTAAAGCATGAATGAAATCTCACTCATGCTTAATAACTTCATCTGAACCAACCGAAGAGGAGTGAGATTGAAAAAGCCACACCATCAAAGTCACTAGAGCTAAAGTGAAAATCGTCTACTCCGATCGTCTTTTGGTATCCTAGTCCTGCATTTGCTTTAAACCAATAGGAAAAATTTACTTCTGCGTTTACCTGAGGATAAAAGACAAACACTTTGTCTGCGTTTTCAATTAGACCAGCTGCCGTTGGCCTGCTAGTAATTTCTCCCCATCCCAATTTTGCATCTACACCGAAATGTATTAATTCAACAGGTTTTATATTATATCCTAGCCAAAACCCACCATGTTCAAAGCTGGTAGTATAATTTTCACCACCTACAGTTATTTTTCTATCGCCAGTCATTCCTAGACCATAGCCGCCCACAAAAAAGGCGTTATCAAAAATCACTGCACCACCACCTCCCGTGAGTGTAGCTAGTTCACCATCTATGGATGTGAAGGAGAAAAGCACTGCTCCAAAGCCAGAAATGTTTTCAGGGTCATTGCCAATCAG
>CAYGTD010000175.1:0-7810 GCA_964352725.1 uncultured Roseivirgaceae bacterium | reverse complement strand
TTTAAATCCATTTTATAAAAAGGAAGTAAACGATTATTTTAGGCGCCTAAGTTCAGATAACAAGAATGATTGATAACATTCAAATACAAATTCCTTCACTTCCTGAAAATATCAGGATCGTTGAAAGCTTCATTGATAATGCTAAAGAAAAGTATGAGCTCAATGATGATATCTATGGAAACATAATGATTGCCGTTACAGAATCTGTAAACAATGCAATTCTTCATGGAAATTCTTCTAATAACAACAAGAACGTACATCTTAAGCTTTCTCTTGAAGAATCACTCATTCGTTTCACTATTGAGGATGAAGGCTCAGGATTTGATTTTCATAACTTGACTGACCCTACGCTCCCTGAGAATATTGGCAAACCTGGCGGAAGAGGAATCTTTCTAATGAAAAACCTTTGTGATGAAGTATCTTTCAAAAATGAAGGACGAGTGGCAGAACTAAGCTTTTATCTTTCCTAATGCCCATTCAGTACTTTACTGAGGAAACTGAATTTTCTTTGAACGATGAGTCCACTATCACTAAGTGGATTTCTCAGCTAATTGTCGAAAATGAATTTATTCTTTGTGATCTAAACTACATCTTCTGCTCTGATGAATATCTATTAAAGATAAACAAAGAGCACTTAGGCCATGACTTTTATACAGATATCATCACCTTTGACAACTCCGAATCTCCCAAAGAAATTGAAAGCGATATTTTCATAAGTATAGATCGAGTAAAAGAGAATGCTTCTGTCCTCAATCATCCATTTGAAAAAGAGCTATACAGAGTAATGTCTCATGGCATACTTCACCTATTTGGATTACATGATAAAACGGATGAAGAAAAGAAAGTCATGAGAAAAAAAGAAGACCACTGTTTATCTTTGTTGAAAATTTAACGTTCCACGTGGAACAATTAGATTTTGAAACTACTTTGTTCCACGTGAAACATTGAGACTAATATGATTCAAGAATACGATGTAATTGTTGTTGGTGCTGGCCATGCAGGTTGTGAAGCCGCGGCGGCTGCTGCCAATATGGGCTCTAAGGTTCTTCTTGTTACAATGAACATGAACACGATAGCACACATGTCATGCAACCCAGCAATGGGAGGCATAGCTAAAGGCCAAATAGTGAGGGAAATTGATGCCTTAGGGGGTTACTCTGGAATTGTTACCGATAAGTCAATGATTCAATTCCGTATGCTTAATAGATCAAAGGGACCTGCAATGTGGAGTCCTAGAGCACAATCAGATCGGATGCGATTTGCAGAAGAGTGGAGATTATCGTTAGAAGGAATAGCCAATCTAGACTTTTGGCAAGAAATGGTCTCTGAACTTTGGATCAAAAAAGGAAAGCTCCTAGGAGTAAAAACATCCATTGGTTTAGAAATCAAAGCCAAATCTGTTGTTTTAACAAATGGAACATTTCTTAATGGACTGATACATATAGGTGAAAAACAATTTGGAGGGGGAAGGGCAGGAGAACGATCAGCTAAGGGAATAACTGAGCAATTAGTGCAACTGGGCTTTGAATCCGGAAGAATGAAAACTGGAACACCTCCTAGAGTAGACGGCAGGTCTCTAAATTTTTCTAAAATGGAGGAACAAGAAGGTGATGAGTTGCCAGGCAAGTTTTCATACTTAGACAGCACAGCACCTTTAACTAGGCAAAGAAGCTGTCATATAACATATACCAACCCTAAAGTTCATGAAATTCTGCAAACTGGATTTGAGCAATCTCCCATGTTCACAGGAAGAATACAAGGACTGGGACCAAGATATTGCCCATCGATTGAAGATAAAATAACTCGTTTTGCCGATAGAACAAGACACCAAATATTCGTTGAACCAGAAGGATGGAACACTGTTGAAATATATGTTAATGGATTCTCAACATCCCTTCCTGAAGATATTCAGTACAAAGCACTAACTAAAATACAGGGTTTCGAAAATGTTAAAATGTTTCGCCCAGGGTATGCTATTGAATATGATTTCTTTCCACCAACACAACTAAAAAACACCCTTGAAACTAAGAAAATTGAAAACCTCTACTTTGCTGGACAAATAAACGGGACCACAGGCTATGAAGAGGCTGCTTGTCAAGGTATGATGGCTGGAATTAATGCGCATCAGAAAAATAACAACAACGAAGCATTTATTCTAAAAAGAAGTGAAGCATATATTGGAGTACTCATTGATGACCTTATTAATAAAGGTACCGACGAGCCATACAGAATGTTTACCTCACGAGCCGAGTTTAGATTACTGTTGAGACAAGATAATGCAGATCTAAGACTCACCGAAAAAAGCAACAAAATAGGATTAGCAACTGAGGAAAGACTAAATCTAACACTTAAGAAAAAAGCACAAACAAAAGAATTGGTTTCTAGGTTGAACTCTATTCAAATAAAACCTAATGATGCTTTAGAGCCATTATCTACTATTTCATCGCCTCCTATAAAAGATAAATCATCATTACATACGATACTTCAGCGTCCAGAAATATCTATAAATGATCTTCATGTTTTTTCAAAAGAAATCGGATTAATGGTTAGCTCATTTACACAAGAAGTAATTGAACAAGCGGAAATTCAATCGAAATACAAAACTTACATAGAAAGAGAAAAGGAGAATTCAGAAAAAATGAACAATCTTGAGAAACTTAAAATCAAGAAATCTTTTGATTACAATATACTTTCATCACTTTCAGCAGAAGCGAAAGAAAAGTTATTTAAAATTCAGCCTGAAACACTCGGACAAGCATCAAGGATTAGTGGTGTATCACCATCAGACATATCTATTCTGATGGTTTACTTAGGAAGATAATGTATACGAAACTAGAAAGCTGCCCCTCTTGCAACAGTCTAAAATTTACTAATTATCTAATCTGTGAAGATTATACGGTAACAAATGAAAGTTTTGCTCTAGTAAAATGCGAGAAATGCGCACTTGTATTTACAAATCCAAGACCTGAAACAGAATCGCTTCATAAATACTATAAAAGTGATCAATACATATCACATACAGATAAGGGCAATTCAATTATTCACAAACTATATAAGCAAGTAAGAAAATACACACTATCAAAAAAACTTGACTTAGTCTCATCATATTTAAAAAACGGCACAATTCTGGATTATGGTTGTGGTACTGGTGACTTTCTTTCAACATGTTATAAATCAGGTTGGAAAACAATTGGATTTGAGCCAGATAAAGAGGCTATTGAACTAGCCAAAAGAAAGAGTAATTCAGAATTCATTCATGCAATTCCCTTAAAGGAACAAGTGGATATTATTACCGCATGGCATGTAATAGAGCATGTTGAAGAATTGAAAGACACCATTAAAAAGCTAAAAAAAAGTTTGAAACAAGGAGGATACATGTTTGTTGCACTACCAAATCATAAATCATTAGATGCAGAGATTTATAAATCGCATTGGGCGGCATATGATGTACCAAGACACCTATATCATTTTACTCAATCATCATTCGAATACTTAATAAAAGAACATAAGCTTACTCTAATTGATGTAAAACCTATGATATTCGATAGCTATTACGTTTCTCTTCTCAGTGAGAAATACAAGACAGGTAGTCCTAATTACATAAAAGCATTTTCAAATGGTCTGAAATCTAACAAATCGGCATCCAAGACAGGAGAATATTCCAGTCTAATATATGTGCTCAAGAAATGAAAAAATTCTTATTAATCGTCATCACTATTGTCGTAGTTGATTTATTATTTCAGCAATGCGCAAACCCAGTAAATCCAACTGGTGGTCCTAAGGACACTATTCCACCAACCTTAGTGAAAATATTTCCCGAAAATGGTACTACCAATTTCAAAGGACAAATCATAACCATAGAGTTCGATGAATTTATTAATGCTGACAAGCTGAAACAAAATTTAGTTATTACACCAAAATCAAAACTTACGTATAAACATCAGATAAAAAAAAAGCAATTGATTCTCAAGTTTGAGGAGAAATTTAATGATTCAACAACCTATAGTTTAAACTTCTTTGATGGTGTTACAGATATTACTGAAAAAAATCCTGTTATCAACTTATACGTAGCTTTCAGTACAGGTTCATTTATAGATTCAATGGAAGTAGCAGGGGATATAAGCGATCTATTTACACAGGAAAAACTAGAAGGTTATACTGTTGGCCTATATCCAATATCTGATACCCTAGATTTCTTAACAGAAAGCCCAACATATTTCACTACGACAGACAAGGATGGATCATACCAACTGAATTATATTAAAACAGGTAGGTATAAAATTATTTCTTTTAAAGATGAAAACAGAAACCTTTTATTGGATCCAGAAACAGAAGCACATGGATTTATCTCTGATACATTAAAACTATTTTCAATAGATTCAACGCATTATTCTATCCGAACCCAGCTATTAAATGTAAAACCAATTAGGTATATAAATTCGAGACCAGTTGCTCAATATATAGAAGCTAAATACAGCAGAGAAATCTATAACTATGAAATCACTCCTGACTCAGTTTACTCTATTCTTATTGGAGAAAAAAAAGACGGTATCAGGATATACAACAACAACCAATTCAACTATTCAGACAGCATACAATTTATTATCAATGCGTCAGATAGTCTAGGCAATAATACGATCGATACACTTAAGACTGTATTTCTAGACTCTAATAGGAAACTACCAGGATTCTCTTTCAAGATTGTAAATGAACCAAATCAGAAACTAAATAACAATCAGCACATAAAAGTCAAATTCAACAAACCAATTAACCTAGTAGATACAAATAGCTTTTCCTTCAAAAAGGATTCAACATTTCTATATTCTATAAAACCTACATTAGAATGGAATCAGTCAATGGATGAACTAGACATATCAAGTCACATTAATATTGATTCACTACTCATGGCACTAGAAAAAAGCTTACCAAAAGACACAATACAAACAGATAGCATACAATCAGATAATTTAGAATCTAATTCACTTAATAAACTTCCCTCTGAAAGGAAAGACTCAAACAAACTATCAAGTTCCAATTCTACCATAACATTCGAAATAATGGCAGGTGCATTTATATCAATTGAGAAAGATACAAGCAAAACCAACAGCATAAATTTCAAAACAACTACAAAAGAGTCTTATGGTACACTAAATATCAATCTTACAACAAAACATGAAAGTTTCACACTACAACTTCTTTCAAGAGGTATAGTAAGTTATCAATCTTCGAACCAGAAAAAGATATCCTTTCCAAAAGTAAAGCCAGGAAACTATTCAATTCGTATTCTGATAGATGATAATAATGATGGCATGTGGTCGTATGGTAATATTTTAGATAATAAAGAACCTGAGACAGTATTTCTATATCCTGAAGAAACCTCTGTAAGAGAAAACTGGGTAATAGATCTAGATATTATACAAGAATAAGATGTGTATATCTGACAACTATAAGTTGATAACTACTAAAGCCTATACACGAAATTAAAAACGACATCTAGCCTATGGATAACTATCTCTCATTTTTATGTTTATCTACATTTTATAAGATCAATAAATTATGAATTAGTATCCACACAGCAAATATTAATTTATCAACATAAAAACATAACTCACTCATAATTAATATTATAAATGTTAATCAAAGTTTAACAACTCACTATCTATTCTTCGCTTATAAACAATCCTATATAACAAATTAAATTATTAATACTTTTCCACTAATCCACAGAGTTAATAGTAAGAATAGAATTGATTTAAAAAACTTTATAATACTATCTTAGGTATGTATATATGTTAATAACATTTTTATGATGAAAAAATCTCTGTTGCTTTTATGTTTTGCTTTCCAAATGGTGATAGCACAAGATCAAGACCAAATTGCCGTTGCGAATGAATACTACATGCAAGGCGAATTAGAAAAAGCAAAAACGATTTTTGAACAACTCGTTGAAAAACCAGTGAATGTTCAATTTGTGGCGAGTAATTATTTGGCACTTTTAAAGTCTACTTCAGAATTTAAATCTGCTGAAAATTTCCTCCAAAAATCTATTAAGACATTTCCTAACGAAATACACTATCAAGCAAATCTTGCTGGTTTATATAAAAAACAAGAGAACGAAGAAAACCTACATAAATATATTTCATCAAAACTAAATAAAACTGAACGATATCCTAGTCGACAACAGAAGCTAGCTCAAAATTTAGCCAATGAAGAGCTATATCAAGAAGCTATTTTATTCTTTAAGGAAGCCAGAAAACTAAGAGGTTCTAATTCATACTACGCATTGGAACTCGCATCCATTTATAGAATGGCCAATGATAAACCTGCAATGATAGAAGAATATCTAAACTATGCATCGGAAAGCGTCAATCGATTGAATTATGTAAAAAACCTGCTTCAAAGTATGATGCAAGAAGAGGAAGATTTAGATGAATTGGAATCAAACTTAATAGGAAAAATGCAAGATGATCCAGACAATGTAATGTTTGGTGAACTTTTGATTTGGGTAGAACTTCAGCGTAAAAATTTTTACGGAGCATTCATTCAAGCCCGAGCAATTGATAAACGAAATGGAAAAGAAGGAGATCGGTCTATGCAAATTGGAAGAATTGCGCTCGACAACAAAGCATATGACGATGCAGTAGATATTTTCGAATATGTTATTGAGCAATATCCAGAATCAAGAAATTATTCGTACGCAAGAAAATATTGGATAGAATCAAAGGAACTAAGAATCAAAAATACCTTCCCAATTTCATCAGAAGAGATTCGATCACTAGCGAGTGAGTATCTCGATTTATACAACGAACTGCAGCCACAGCAAACATCTTTTGAGGCATTAAGAAATAAAGCATTATTGCATGCATTTTATCTTGACGAAATTGATTCGGCCAGCTACTATTTAAATCAAATTGTCTCGAACTCAAGAGTAAACATTATGCTTGTTTCTCAAAGCAAATTAGATTTAGGAGACATCTATATTTTAAAGGGTGAATCGTGGGAAGCTTCGCTTTTATATTCTCAAGTAGAGAAAGCACATAAAAATCATCCGTTAAGCTATGACGCTAAACTTAGAAATGCGCGTCTTAATTATCTGACTGGAAACTTTGCCCTTGCTAAAGGACATTTAGACATTCTAAAGAAAAATACGACACGCGAAATTTCGAATGACGCCATATCGTTGGGCATGCTTATTAATGATAACACAGCATTGGATACCACAGATCAGGTGATGCAAGAATTTGCCAATATTGAATTACTGATTTTTCAAAATAAAAAGCAACAAGCAAAAGCGAGTTTGATCAAAATGCTTGAGCTATATGAAAGACATTCCGTAACCGATGAAATTTACTGGCTGTTGGCAAAATTGGAATTGGAATTTGGGGAATCGATTCAGGCGATCACTTACCTAGATAAAATTTTGACGTCTTACTCCTATGATATTCTAGCAGATGATGCAGCCTTCAAAAAAGCGGAAATCTACGATTTTCAAATAAAAGACGCTGAACAAGCCAAAACGTTATATCAGCAATTTTTGGTGGATTATCCAGGAAGTTTATATGCTGCAGAAGCAAGAAAACGATTTCGACAATTGAGAGGAGATTTTGTTAATTGATAAACGTCAAGTCACTCCCCTTAGGAACAATAATATGAGCATTAGTAAAATATAGGTATTCAATTGAGATATTTCGATAAACTCAATATGACAGTTTGATCTTCACTATTATGTCATGTTGAGGCTCTCGAAACATTCTTTGATTTAGGTCAAAAACAAATCAATTGAATACCTATATTTTACTAAAAACAGAAT
>CAYGTD010000174.1:5629-7856 GCA_964352725.1 uncultured Roseivirgaceae bacterium | reverse complement strand
TAGGGAAATTGCTAGAGACAGAAGCATTCTCTTATAAGGTCACAGGAGTATATGAGGATTTTCCAGCTACTTCTCACATTAGACCTGATGCCATGGGTTCTTTTAGCACCAATCAAGGTTATGCTAATTCTCAAAGTTGGGGCGGTTTTGGATTGTATACTTACATTTTGCTCAATGATTTTGCTGACCCATCCTACGTGGAGCAGCGCCTCAATGAAGAAATCATTCCAAAATATGTAGCTACAGTATTTGATCAGTTTGATATCAAAGTAAAATATGAAATGATCAACATAAAAGACATTCACTTGTATTCAACATTCCAAGGTGAGCCTACACCATTAGGGAATATTGACTATGTCTACATTTTCCTGGCTGTAGCCATTTTCTTAGTTCTAATTGCGTGCATCAATTACATGAATTTAGCGACTGCAAGATCGATGAGAAGATCACTTGAGGTGGGTATTAGAAAAGTAATGGGAGCAGTAAGAGGCTCCCTTATGAGACAATTCATTATAGAATCTGTTTTAATTGCCTTAGTTTCAATGGTCATAAGCATTTTAGTATTGTTGATCGCAGTACCAATCATCAATTCACAGATAGGTACCAACTTATTGCTTGGCGACTTGCTTTCTCAAAAAGTTATTCTAACACTCATTGGAATACTGATCTTTACCGGCATTCTAAGTGGGTCTTATCCTGCATTTTATCTCTCTGGCTTCACACCAATAAAAGCAATCAAAGGTGGTGGAGGAAGTATGCGAACTGGTAATGTATGGATTAGAAGGATATTAGTGGGATTACAATTTTCTATTTCCATTTTCATGTTAGTTGGCACACTTATCATCTATCAGCAAATGCAATTTGTTAGAAATGCAGATTTAGGATTTAGTAAAGATCAGGTTGTTAATTTCTCCATGAATAGAGATGCTTCTGAGAAGTGGGAGACATTGAAAAACAAGTTTTTACAGAGTCCAAATATTTCATTTGCTTCTACATCTACCACAGTTCCAGGGGCTGGATTTGGAAAAAATGTTATGCAAGTGGAGACGAACGATGGAGTAATGGAGAATTACGGGGTGGATTGGTACGGAGTAGACTATGATTACGCTGATGTACTCAACTTAGAATTTGTTGATGGAAGAAATTTTTCAAGAGAATTTTCTTCAGACACTGCTTCTTCTGTTCTTGTAAATGAAGCGATGTTAGATCGAATGGGATGGGACAATGCTATTGGAAAACGATTTCAATTTGATCAGGATAGCACAGTTTTTCATAAAGTGATCGGTGTTGTGAAGAATTTTCATCATCAATCTCTTTATAACCCCATTCAAGCAATCATGATGTTTCCGAATCTTAATAATCGTCAAGCAATGGTAAAAGTAAACGGCGATTTCGAAGCGGGAATAGAGCATATAGAAACAGTATGGACAGAACTATTCCCAAATACTCCATTAGAATATCAATTACTAAATCAAAATTTCTTAGAAGATTATGAAGAAGATCAACTGCGTGGAAATCTATTTCTTGGATTTGCCATAATGATGATTATCATATCTGGACTTGGACTCCTCGGGCTTGCGTCATTTACAGCAGAACAACGAACAAAGGAGATTAGTGTTAGAAAGGTTTTGGGAGCAAATGTGTCAGGACTGGTAATGTTACTAGTGAAGGATTTCGTATGGCTAGTTTTGGCAGGAGCATTACCAGCATTCTTTATTGGTTACAAAATAATGAACAATTGGCTTGGTGATTTTGAGTATCACATTCAGATAGGTTATGTAGTTTTTGTAGTAGTTCTTGTTTTGGTAATGGCGTTAGTTATGCTAACTACTGGATTTCATGCGTATAAAGCAGCAGTAGCCAATCCTTCTGAAAATTTAAAATATGAATAACAAAAAACCCCTTTTGAAAATCAAAAGGGGCTTTTTAAAAAAAATTAACGTTAAAGTTATTGCTATTTTAAGAATTTTTCTACCGGAGTATATGGCAAATTAAACGCTTCTGAAACGCCTTTATAAACCACCTCTCCTGAAATTATATTTAAGCCTAATCTTAATTCATTATTATCTTGACACGCTTTTTTCCATCCCTTATTAGCTAATTGAATAGCATAAGGAAGCGTAGCATTAGTTAATGCAAGTGTTGATGTGTAAGGCACAGCTCCTGGCATATTTGCTACACAGTAGTGAACTACATCATCAATGATAAAGGTGGGGTCTTGATGTGT
>CAYGTD010000174.1:0-5529 GCA_964352725.1 uncultured Roseivirgaceae bacterium | reverse complement strand
TCAGCTCCCATACCAGCAGCCATTTTTGCTGCATTTGTACCTACTACTCCCCCACCTAAAATCAACACTTTAGCAGGTCTCACGCCAGGTACTCCCCCTAACAAAATACCTCGTCCTTTTAATGGCTTCTCTAAATACTTAGCTCCTTCTTGAATAGACATTCGACCAGCTACCTCAGACATTGGCACCAATAGAGGAAGTGATCGATCTGGTTTTTCAACTGTCTCATATGCGAGACAAATTGCCCCACTTTCAATCATTGCTTTAGTTAGTGGCTCATGTGAAGCAAAATGAAAGTACGTAAACAGTAATTGGTCCTTTTTACAAAGCTTATATTCTTCTTCAATCGGTTCCTTCACTTTGATGATCATTTCTGCAATGTCGTAAGTGGCTTCTATCGAATGAAGAATTTTCGCTCCAGCGTTTACATAATCCTCATCTGTAAATCCACTACCTTCTCCAGCCGTAGTTTGAATGTAAACCTCGTGACCTCTTTTCGTTAGTTCTACTACACCAGAGGGAGTTACAGCAACTCTATTTTCGTTATTTTTAATTTCTTTGGGGACGCCTATTATCATTGTTGTTCAATTTATCAGTAGCAAATATAGCAGGTGATTATAAGACAAAACCTAAGATGAAAAAAATCAAAACAACTTATCCATATTAATACACAAATGCCATATATTAATAATATGATATATTAATTAACAAAATATAATTTCTATAATTAATACATAATTAAACAATAACATATGTATGTATGGAGATGTAATTTCAGAAAGAATTTCAATTTGATTATTTTTGGGTAGTTCTTTTCATATTAAATAGCTCAAATTGATACCCCATGAGTGAGATAAAGTCTAAGAAATCTGTTGTGAAAAAAGAGGCATTAAATGACTATCGAATAGCTGTCGAGAGTAGAGAAGCTAGTTTGATAGGTAGAAAAGAAGTCTTTATGGGAAAGGCTAAATTCGGCATTTTCGGAGATGGAAAAGAGCTTCCTCAAATTGCTATGGCTAAATATTTCCAGAACGGTGATTGGCGATCAGGATACTACCGCGATCAGACGTTCATGATGGCTATTGGGCAGTTAACAACTCAACAATTTTTTGCTCAATTATATGCTCATACTAGCGTAGCTGCTGAACCAGCCTCCGCTGGAAGAATGATGAATGGCCACTTTGGGACAAGATACCTGAATGACAAAGGAGAATGGCTAACTCAAACCGATAAGAAAAATTCAAGTTCAGATATCTCTCCTACTGCAGGACAAATGCCAAGACTTCTTGGATTAGCTTATGCTTCCAAACTCTATCGTAATAATAAGAAACTTAGTGACTACAACGATTTTTCAATAAAGGGAAATGAAGTTGCTTTTGGTACAATTGGAAATGCTTCTACGTCGGAGGGTCATTTTTGGGAAACAATGAACGCTGCAGGTGTTTTACAAGTCCCAATGGTAATGTCAGTTTGGGATGATGGATATGGCATCTCTGTTCCTCAGAAATATCATACCATTAAGGAAAGTATTTCAGAGGCACTCAGTGGCTTCCAAAAAACAAAAGACAAACCAGGATTTGAAATTCTAAGAGTAAATGGATGGGATTATCCTGCCCTATTGGAAACATATAAGAAGGCAGTTGATTTAACTCGAAAGACACATACTCCGTGTCTTGTTCATGTCGTGGAAGTAACCCAACCTCAAGGACATTCTACATCTGGTTCCCATGAACGTTACAAATCCAAAGAAAGATTAGATTGGGAGAAAAGCCACGATTGCATACTTAAAATGCGAGAGTGGATCATTGAAGAAAAAATAGCTACTGAGGAAGACTTGGATGAACTGGAAAAAGCTGCTAAAATAGAAGCTAAGAAAGGACGTGATCTAGCTTGGAAGGAATATATAAATGAAATCAAACAAGATGTTCAAGAGGTTCTAAATCTCATTAACAAGGCTGCAATCTCTTCTAGCAACAAAGGCGCAATTCTAAATATAACCGAAGAGTTAACAAAAGAGTTAAATCCAGAAAAATCACATGTCATCAGAGTTGCAAAAAGGGCTCTTAGATTATTGAAAAATGAAAGCTCTCAAGAAAAGAATACTCTTCTCGATTGGCTTGACGAAAAAAGCACTATCTATGAAGCTCAATTCAGTTCTCATCTATATAGCCAATCAAAAGACTCAGCGCTCAATATAGAAACTAATCCTGCAACATACTCAGAGACTAGTGAACTTGTAGATGGTAGAGAAGTGCTAAATGCTTGCTTTGATAATATATTAGGAAATGATCCAAGGGTTTTCGCTATCGGTGAGGATGTTGGTAAAATAGGAGATGTAAATCAAGGGTTTGCTGGACTGCAGGAAAAATATGGTGAACTCCAAATTACTGACACTGGAATTCGAGAGACTACCATCATTGGTCAAGGAATTGGAGCTGCAATTAGAGGATTAAGACCGATAACGGAGATTCAGTACCTAGACTACTTATTATATGCCATTCAGACACTTTCTGATGACTTGGCTACACTCCAATACCGAACTTTTGGAGGTCAAAAAGCGCCATTAATTATTAGAACAAGAGGTCATAGACTTGAAGGAGTTTGGCACTCAGGCTCACCAATGGGTATGATATTGAATTCACTTAAAGGTATCTTTGTTTTAACCCCCAGAAACATGACTCAGGCAGCCGGTTTCTACAATACATTACTGGCATCAGACGATCCTGCGTTAGTTATTGAATCGTTGAATGGATATAGATTAAAGGAAAGAGTTCCTGACAATTTACCTGAATTCAAGCTAGCTCTTGGCGTTCCTGAAGTACTTAGAGAAGGAACTGATGTTACACTGGTCACTTATGGCTCAACATGTAGAGTTGCGATGGAAGCCGCAAATCAACTATCTGATGAGGGAGTCGAAGTAGAGGTTATTGACGCACAAACACTTATTCCGTTCGATAGACCACAAATAATTCTGGAATCACTCAAAAAAACCAATCGATTAGTTGTAGTAGATGAGGACGTAGAAGGTGGTGCATCAGCTTTTATAATGCAACAGATTTTAGAGAGAGACAATGGCTACTTCCATCTTGACTCAAAACCGATGACCATTACAGGTAAAAATCATAGAGCAGCCTACGGTAGTGATGGGGACTATTTTTCAAAGCCTAATATTGAAAATATATTTGATAGCATTTACTCTCTCATGTCAGAAGCTAAACCGAATGATTTCAAAAATATTTACTGAGTGATTTCAGCTAGTGTAAACTCTTTGGTGTAGGCAATATTACTTTGATTCAAAGCCCGATCATAAATCCAGAACTTGATTCTTAAAATATCGTCAGAAAATGTCAATCTTAAGGATTGAGATTGAATATTATACTTAATTGTCCCCTTTTGAGCACCTGTTTCAAAGAAAGGAATTCTCGCATTAAAATCAGGAGCATCACAATCTGGTCTTGGTAATTCAATTTTTTCAAAGCAATCCTCATCAATATTGGGATCACAATCGACTTTAATTCTTTTTTCAAATACTATATATATGTTCTTATTAAACTCATTTCGATCAACATACAATGTGTCAGTGTCAATTATGAAATAGTCTTCACAATTATATGGCTGGCGTAGATCTTCTGCTGCAAAAAATCTTGCTAGTTCAGGGTATTGAAAATATTGAATATCATCAACTGTTTCGCGAGCCTCAATTGGAATCGCGAAAAAAGGGGAAATTAAACTATCTGTTGGTGTACCAATTAAAATGAACTGACCAGTAGAGTCCGTAATTCCATCAAAAATATGAAAGGGTGGTTCACTACCATCTAAACCTATATTTCCATCGCCATCCTCAAACTCAAAAGATAAAACCAAAGAATCCACATCCCCATCATAAAAAATAACATCCTCAAACTCAATTTTGGGCACATCTGGATACACATCTTTCTCAAAGCATGACGAAAGCAGTATAAGAATAAATAAGGATGATACTTTTACAATAATTTTCATATCTGAATAAACAAATCTAGAAGAAACTGCCCTTAATTGGACGTTAAATTATGGACTTTGCTGAAAACCATAAAATCAAACTATTTGATATTAATAATAAGTCATTTGATCAAAATGTCTTAAAAGTCTTTCAATATCAATATTACAACAATAGTGTTTACAAAAAATTCTGTAAGTCTCTAAAAAAAAATAATGATAATGTTCTTTCAATTAATGATATCCCATTTCTACCGATACACTTCTTCAAAAATCATGCTATAAAAACTGGATATTGGAAAGAAGAGAAGGTTTTTAAAAGTAGCGGAACAACCTCATCTCTCAGAAGCAAGCACTATATAAAAGCTATTGACTTTTATTTAAAAAACTGTACTGAAATTCTCTTAAGACTAATTGGAGATATTTCTGACTATCAAATAATTGCCTTACTCCCCTCCTATCAGCAACAGGGTGATTCCTCATTAATTTGTATGGTTGACCATTTTATGAGTAAGTCAAAATACAAATCTATATATGCTCTAGAGAGTAATTTGAAAAATCTGCTTGAGTCAAAACAGAAAAAAATATTGATTGGAGTCAGCTATGCACTTTGGAATCTTTCGGAAAAGGACATTCATCCAATTAATACATTGATTATTGAAACGGGCGGAATGAAAGGAAGAAGAAAAGAACTGATTCGTTCAGAATTACATTCAATATTAAAAAGTGGGCTACATCAAGATGTTATATGGTCTGAATACGGAATGACAGAATTACAAAGTCAAGCTTATGGTACCAATGGTAACTTTCAATTCCCTCCATGGGCTAAAGTCCTTATAAGGGATGTAAATGATCCATTCAGCTATGTTGAAAATGGAAAAAGCGGAGGTATCAATATAATTGACCTAGCTAATGTGGATACTTGTTCTTTCATAGAAACAGAGGATCTTGGAAGAATGAACGATCAATTTTTTGAAGTACTTGGTCGTTTTGATAATAGTGATATTCGTGGATGTAATCTTATGATTTAACGAAACATGTAAATATTTAGTGAATCCAACAACTATTACTAGAATTATTAATTACTTTTGGTAGTGTTATAATTGCTGGATTAGAAAAACCGCTTATGAAACTAAAGCTTACAGTATTAGCCGTTATTATTTTAGGAATGAGTGCATGTACTCAAAGAACATGCCCTACATACGCTAAAGAAGATGTGAAGGAAGTTAAGATAGCTCAAGAAGCTAACGCTTAATTTATTTCGACATATTTTTTAACGTCCTCAACAGTTATTATGTCACCTGACATGATGACTAACCTTTCGATGACATTCCTAAGTTCTCGAATATTTCCTGACCAAGTGTAGGAAGTCAGTTGATCTATTGCTTTAGTATCAATTCCCTTAATAACATTACCGTATTCTAAAGCTACTTGCTTTAAGAAATAGTTAGTCAATAATGCAATATCGCCAGTTCTTTCACGAAGAGCCGGAACACTTATCACCATAACACTTAGCCTATGATATAAGTCTTCGCGAAATTTCACTTCTACTAT
>CAYGTD010000173.1:5480-7874 GCA_964352725.1 uncultured Roseivirgaceae bacterium | reverse complement strand
GTCCTTACCCAGAATGGTTTTAATTTTTTGGCCACCCCAAATTTTCTCTTTGAAGATGGTTTTGAATTTTAATGGATAGATTTCTGTCATAAATTTGAACAGGTTTCGAAAGGCTCACCCTTCGATAAACTCAGGATGACACTTCACCAGCAAAGGATGGACAACAAAAATAAAGGCAAAAAGGGGGAAGACCTTGCAAAATCACACTATAGAAAATTGGGTTGTGAGGTTTTGGAAGAAAACTACCGTTTCAAACGGGCAGAAATTGATCTAATAGTGCTGAAAGAGGAGGCTCTTTTAATCTTTGTGGAGGTGAAGAATAGAAGCAGAACTGATTTTGGAGAAGCAGAGACTTTTGTTTCTGAAGCTCAGCAAAATAGAATAAAGGAAGCTGCCGAAGATTATATTTTTGGAATCAACTGGCAAAAGGATATCCGTTTTGATATTGTATGCGTTGATCAAAAGGATCAGTTGGAGGTGTTTGAAGATGCATTTTAGATTAGCTTTTTGGTCTTTTAGCAATTAGTCTTGCAGGGTGAAATCAGGAAAAATTAACATAGCTATTCTTGCATCTGGTAGTGGAACCAATGCTGAAAACATTGGTAATTATTTTTCGAAACATGACCGGATTCAGGTTTCTCACATCCTATCTAATAAGAAGGACGCTTATGTGCATGAAAGAGCAAAGAAATTAAGGATTCCTTCTTCCACATTCTCCAAGCAAGAATTTAAAAATGACGCCTTCCTAGATCAACTGCAGTCGATCGACTATGTCATTCTAGCTGGCTTTCTCTGGCTAATTCCAGCATATTTAATCAAAGCATTTCCCAATAAAATCATTAACATTCATCCAGCCCTTTTACCAAAGTATGGAGGAAAGGGGATGTATGGCCATCATGTGCATAAAGCAATAATTGATGCTAAAGAAATAGAGTCTGGAATCACTATTCATTTAGTAAATGAGGAATATGATCAAGGGGAAATTCTATTTCAGACAAAGTGCAAGGTGGTAGAAGATGATTCTCCAGATTCGTTGGCTCAGAAAATCCATCTATTAGAACAAGAACACTTTCCTAGGGTAATTGAAGAATACATATTGAAACAGTAATCAAACCTGTTAGTCAAATCAATTGGTGATTGTACCTTTGCGGCTTAATTGAAAATCCATCCTTCAAACTGAAGCCATGTCTACCAAAAAAATTCAATCCGCTCTCATTTCTGTATTTCATAAAGAGGGACTTGAACCTATTGTTCAAAAGCTAAATGAGCATGGTGTTCAGATATATTCTACTGGTGGAACGGAGAAGTTTATTAACGATCTTGGAATAGATGTAATTGCTGTAGAAAGCATCACGGATTACCCATCCATTTTTGGAGGACGAGTAAAGACATTGCATCCGAAAGTATTCGGAGGAATTCTTCACAGAAGAGATAATGAATCTGATTTGGCAGAAGCCAAGCAATATGAAATTCCACCGATTGATTTGGTAATTGTGGATTTATATCCATTTGAAGCAACGGTGGCCTCTGGCGCATCCGAAGAAGATATTATTGAGAAAATTGACATTGGAGGAATCGCGCTGATCCGTGGAGCTGCTAAGAACTTTAACGATGTAGTGATCGTGAGTTCGAGAGATTATTACGGAGATCTTCAGACGATTTTGGATGAACAAAACGGAGAAACCTCTTTAGCTGAGCGAAAGCTTTTTGCAACCAAAGCATTTGAAACATCTAGTCATTATGACACAGCGATTTTCAACCACATGAATGCAGAGAAGGAAGTTCCTGCTTTTAAAGTGAGTGCTTCTCCCGGGAAAGTATTGCGATATGGTGAGAACCCTCATCAGAAAGGATACTTCTTTGGAGACCTGGAAGCATACTTTGATCAATTACACGGGAAAGAAATTTCTTACAATAATCTAGTAGACATTGAAGCAGGAGTTCAGTTGATTGCTGAGTTTGATGAAACCGCTTTTGCCATTTTAAAACACAATAATGCGTGTGGAATTGCCAACGGAACGTCAGTAACGGATGCCTATAAAAGAGCTTTTGCCGCGGATACCGTTTCTGCTTTTGGAGGTGTACTAGTTACGAACGTAGAGGTAGATAAAGAAGCGGCAGAAGAGATGAACAGTTTGTTTTTTGAAATTTTGATTGCTCCTTCTTTTTCTGACGAAGCACTAGAAGTTTTGAAAACAAAGAAAAACAGAATCTTATTAGTGCAGAAGAAATCGTGGAAGGAATCGACTCAGTTCAAGAGCTTGCTTGGAGGAGCCATTGTGCAGGATTACGATTTGAATTCTGAAGGCAAATCTGACTTAGAAGTAAAAACAAAAAAAGCGCCAACTGAAGCAGAAATCAATGACCTCATCTTCGCTGCTAAAGTGTGTAAGC
>CAYGTD010000173.1:0-5470 GCA_964352725.1 uncultured Roseivirgaceae bacterium | reverse complement strand
TAAGCAATCCAAGTCGAATACAATCATTTTAGCTAAGGATGGTCAGTTATTTGCAAGCGGTGTAGGACAAACCTCCAGAGTAGATGCGCTAAATCAAGCGATAGAAAAAGCTAGAAATTTTGGGTTTGATTTGAAAGGAGCGGTTATGGCTTCTGATGCCTTCTTCCCGTTCCCGGACTGTGTGGAGATTGCGGACAAAGCAGGCATTACTGCTGTGATCCAACCAGGTGGATCCATCAAGGATCAGTTATCCATTGATTACTGTGATGCCAATGGATTGTCTATGGTAATGACAGGAGTAAGGCATTTTAAGCACTGATTTTTTAACCGCAGAGAGAACAGAGAATTCACGGAGAAAGCAAAGTATGAGAGTCGTCCTTTCTGACGGAGCTCAGGAATCTCATTGCTTACTAGGCTTATATTGCGGTCATCAGACTGATAATAAATAATGCAAATCCAATTATTTTAAATTGAAAATTTGCTGATTTTAAAGATTGATTATCTTCTTTTTTTGGTTTAATGGTGAATAATAAAATTACTATTATCACACCAAGAATAGAAACCAAAAATCCAATTACGTTATCAATATTCATTACCCCATCACTTTCATAAGCAACTCAACCAACTTTTCTTTCTTCATTCCTTCAAAGTGCTTCTTTCGTTCCTTATCTGTCATAGATTGAAGTTCTTTAGCAAATTCTTTTCCTAATACATCCGAGGAATGATTTTGTGGTTCGCCAAAAATTTCTATTTCTTCAATGGCTGTTTTGAAGATTTCTTTTCCCATCCGTTTAGCGGATTCCACGGGTTTATAGTTGGCATTGGAATCTCGCAATGCCCAACTGCTGTAATCAATTTTTAGTTTTTCAATTTGCTCCTTCCGCTGATCTTCTTTACCAAACACTCTGATCAAAGAAGAGACAGCACTGCTTTTCCATGCCTCTAAGTCAAAGTCTTCGTCCTCTAATTTTTCGATCTGCTTTTTTAGGAGTGTGATGTATTGTGATTTCATTTCTTTATAAATGTTTGACGGAAGATATAGATATTAGATTCAAGTCAGGCATCTAAGATCTAATGTCTTTTGCCTGCAGTTTAACTAATCCTCCCCCAATTCACCGCATTCTTACTAAATGAATCAATATGTGTTTTGATCATTCGGTGCTCGGATCTTTCTAAATGAGGATCGTTACTTAATAATTCCTGAGCGGCAATTCTGGCTGTTTTTAAGATCTCACCATCTTTTACCAAATCTGAAACCAGTAAGTCTAACGCTCCGCTTTGGCGAGTTCCCATCAAGTCTCCTGGTCCTCTTAATTTTAAATCCACTTCTGCAATCACAAAGCCATCGGTGGTATCAACCATCGTTTTAAGACGTGTTTTTCCCTCCGTGCTCAGCTTTAAACCTGACATGAGTATGCAATAAGATTGCTCCGCTCCTCGTCCTACTCTTCCTCGTAATTGGTGTAATTGTGAAAGTCCAAATCGTTCTGCATTTTCAATGACCATAACAGAGGCATTTGGCACATCTACTCCCACCTCTATCACAGTAGTAGCCACCATAATTTGAGTTTCTCCTTTTACAAATCGTTGCATTTCCCATTCCTTATCATCCGCTTTCATTCGTCCATGCACTACAGAGATTTTATAGTTGGAAAAATGTCTCGCTATGGATTCATATCCATCCATTAAATCTTTATAATCCAATGTGGCCGATTCTTCAATCAAAGGGTAAACAATATAGGCTTGCCTTCCTTTTTGAATTTCTCTTTCCACAATTCCAAACATTTCCAGCCTTTTGGAGTCTCTGAAATGCCTTGTTTTAATTGGTTTTCTACCTTTTGGCAACTCATCAATCACAGAGATTTCCAAATCTCCATACAGCGTCATCGCCAAAGTTCTCGGAATGGGAGTAGCCGTCATCACCAATACATGTGGGTAATAGCCTTTGGTTTTAGTCCACAATTTAGCACGCTGTGCTACTCCAAAGCGATGCTGCTCATCAATGACTGCCATGCCTAGTTTCTTGAACTTCACTTTGTCCTCTAGCAACGCATGTGTTCCTACTAGTATGGATATTACGCCAGACATGAGTCCTTCATGAATCAGTTTTCGTTCTGATTTTGGAGTAGATCCTGTCAAGCGAGCTATATGAATTCCAAGCAGTTTTGCTTGCTGTTGTAGTCCTTTAAAATGCTGCTCAGCCAAGATTTCCGTAGGAGCCATAAAGGCACATTGATATTCTGAACCAATGGCAATGAGCATGGAGAGAAATGCCACCATGGTTTTTCCACTTCCAACATCACCTTGTACCAATCTATTCATCTGCTGACCAGATCGAATATCTGCATAGACTTCTTTGATAACTCTTTTCTGTGCACCTGTCAATTCAAATGGAAGGTGGTTTTCATAAAATTGATTGAGAAGCAAACTTTGACCCATCACAGCACCTTTAAACTTCTCTGTACGAGCAATTTTTAGTTTAATCAATCGCAATTGCACAAAGAATAGCTCCTCAAATTTCATCCTATTTTGAGCCTGACTTAAATGCTGAGCAGATCTAGGAAAATGCATAGAAACTACTGCCGCCTTTTTATCAATTAAATGAAAACGACTGACCAAGTCCTCAGGCAGTGTTTCATGAATCTGATGAACGGCCTCTACCAACAATACCTTCATCACTTTGGAGATGTACTTGCTGTCTAGGTTTCTTTTCTTCATCTTTTCAGAAGTATGATATACAGGCTGCAAGTATCCTCCTTTGGTATTCTTCTCCGTTTGGATTTCGATTTCAGGATGTGCTATATTGAATTTTCCATTGAACAATGTGGCTTTACCAAAGGCCACATATTTCACACCTATAGTTAAGCTTTTTTGAACCCACTGTGCCCCTTTGAACCAAACCATCTCAATGGTTCCTGTATCATCTGCAAACGTGCCTACAAGCCTGGATTTTCTTCCTATTCCAATTGTTTTGAATGACTTGAATTCTCCTATAAGCTGAACGTAAGGAAGATCTGCTTGAAGTTCATTGACTTTATAAAATTTACTCCGATCCTCATGCCTAAATGGATAGTGCTGAAGAAGGTCCCCAAACGTGAAAATTTGCAATTCCTTCTGTAGCAATTCAGCCCTTTGAGGACCAACGCCCTTTAGGTATTCAATTGATCTGGAAAAGAATGGATGCATGGAGCTAATTTAGTTTAAGCACAAAAAAAGGGAGCTAAAAGCTCCCTTCTAAATTAACACCCTTTTTTTGTTTGAATTAATACAAGTAATTCAACGCTGTTTTATCATCGTTGTTGAATGGTCGATCACCACCATCTGTACATGCTAGCATGTATGATTTAGCTGATGCCGTTGCTCCAGTTGGGGTTCCTGGAATATGATTGGCACCAACGCCCGCGGTTCCTTCATTGGAAGTACTTCCACCGCAAGAAATGGCTCTGTTGAAGTAATCTGTATGACGGAATCCGATACAGTGACCCATTTCGTGACCAATGATGGTAGCGATACCACCAGTGCTCAAACCATAAGAAGACTCAAGAATTCCACTCATTTTAATGTTTCCGTAAGGATCACCATTAGAAGTTGGAAATCCAGCAGAACCTAAAACGCCTCTTCTTTCATCTCTTTTGCTCAAACGTGTCATGCTTATATCGGCTCCACTCGAACTAGTCACTCTTTGAAAGCTAAGAGATAAATTCTCAGCGTTGTAACGAGCAATTGCTAAATCTAGACCAGCAATCATGCCAGAGCTATATCCGCTGTTTCCACCTTGAGGAGCATACACTTTAATTACCCTTGAGCCGCCAGTAGAAACCAAATTATTTGTGCTGTATTGCTCAACTGTTGGTAAATAGTTTGGTAGATCTAATTCAGACATTGTTTTGTCTGTGAGATAGATGTCCCCTTCCACCAGGTATCCATCTTCAAACTGAATAGGAGCGATGTTTTCTACATCAAAACCCAAATTAGAAAGCTTACTCATTACTTGATCAGAAATCTCATTTTGAGGTAAAGTTTCTGATTGATCAGAGCACGCTGTGAAAGTAAAGGCTGCTACTATAATAATAGCCACAACCTTAGTTAAGTTTTTCTTCATATGTTACTTTTTAGATATTTGGTTAATGGGTGTTAAAAAAGTATATGAAGCTACGAATTAGTTTTTAATAAAAAAATATTTGGATATTTCCGATATATAAATGATTAAATTTGGTTTCAAAGGTTGTGAAATAGCATATTTCCATGAGGGCAAAATCACCAATAATCATGATTGCAAAAACACTGATTTTTGAACATAAAAAAAGGGAGCCGAAGCTCCCTTTCTAAACACCCAAGGTTAGTTAAAGTTGTTTAGTTAGTATCAGTATAGGTAGTTCAAAGCAGTAACATCGTCATTATTGAACGGTCTATCACTACCATCAGTACAAGCTAGCATGTAAGACGCAGCTGAAGCTGAAGCTCCTGTAGGAGTTCCAGGGATGTGGTTTGCGCCAACACCTGCCGTTCCTTCATTTGCAGTTCCTCCACCACAAGAAATGCTTCTATCGAAGTAATCAGTGTGACGGAATCCAATACAGTGACCCATTTCATGACCAATGATTGTGGCGATTCCTCCTGTGCTTAATCCATAAGAAGACTCAAGAATTCCACTCATTTTGATTTCTCCGTAAGGATCACCATTTGAAGTAGGGAAACCAGCAGATCCTAATACGCCTCTTCTCTCATCTCTTTTACTCAAACGAGTCATAGAAATATCAGCATTTTTGTTAGTTGTTCTTTGAAAAGAAATTCCTAGATTCTCAGCATTGTATCGAGCGATAGCTAGATCAAGACCTGCAATCATTCCTGCACTGTATCCTCTTCTTCCAGTAGGAGCATAGACAGTGATCGTTCTATTTCCATTTGTAGAAACAAGATTATTCGTGCTGTACTGTTCTACTGTAGGTAAAAAATTTGGCTGACCCATGTCTGCAATTGTTGCATCAGTAAGGTAGATATCACCTTCTACTAGGTATCCATCTTCGAATTGAATAGGAACAAAGTTTTCAACATCGAATCCTAGATTAGCCAACTGGCTAATTACGTGATCAGGCACTACGTCTTCAGGTGTAGCATCTTGGTCTGAACAAGCGACAAACGTTACACTTGCAACCAGAGCAAGAGCAACTACATTATAAATTTTCCTCATAAAATTTAGTTTTAGTTAATTAGGTGTTTAGTTAATTCAGTCGCCAATTTATAAAAAAAATAATTAGCGAAACAATCTTTGGATTATTCCGATATCAATCGGTTAAAAATTGCACTAAAACAAATTAAATTGGATTATTATTTCGAGTAAAACTTAAAAGAAGTTCTAAATTTTGTAGGCGAAGTATTCTTGCGAAGAATTTTTATTGGATTTTCATAAAAAATACAGAACAATATCTATTCTACTTCCACTCCAAGGTCATCAACAATTGAATGATGT
>CAYGTD010000172.1:0-7881 GCA_964352725.1 uncultured Roseivirgaceae bacterium | reverse complement strand
GTATAAATCCTCTTCCGAAAGAGGAGTTTATAGAAGTAAAGACGGTGGTAAATCGTGGGAGAAAGTACTATTTGTAAATGCTGATGCAGGTGCAGTAGATCTTACGTTTGACCCTAATAATCCAAGAATACTATATGCATCTACATGGAGAATAAAAAGAACTCCTTATAGCCTAGAAAGTGGTGGCGAAGGATCCGCTCTTTGGAAAAGTACTGACGGAGGAGACACATGGAAAAACATTTCTAAGAACGATGGACTACCCGCTGGAGTTTGGGGTATTTCTGGGGTCACTGTTTCACCAGTAAACTCAAATAGAGTTTGGTTGATAGTAGAAAACAAAGACGGTGGTGTATATAGATCAGACGATGCGGGTAAGACTTGGAGTTTGATAAACAAAGAGAGGAAACTAAGACAAAGAGCTTGGTATTATACCAGAATATATGCCGACACTCAAGATGAAGATGGCGTATATATAATGAATGTCCGCTACCATAAATCAACTGATGGAGGAAAAACATACTCTACCTATAATGCCCCTCATGGTGATCATCATGATTTCTGGATTGCTCCTGAGGACAACCAGCGCATGGTCATAGGAGATGATGGAGGTGCACAAGTTTCTTTTGATGCAGGTGAAAATTGGTCTACTTATAACAACCAACCAACTGCACAGTTTTATAGAGTGATTACAGATAATTCATTCCCCTATAAGATTTACGGAGCGCAGCAGGATAATTCAACAGTTCGTATCCAACATCGATCTGATGGACGGTTTATTAGTGAAGATAATTGGGAATCAACAGCGGGAGGAGAAAGTGCTCATATTGCAGTAGATCCTAACAACAATGACATTGTATATGGAGGCAGTTACGATGGGTTCTTAACAAGAGTAAATCATGAAACCAATGAAGTAAGAGCCATTAACGTTTGGCCAGATAACCCAATGGGACACGGAGCAGAAGGATTTAAATATCGTTTTCAATGGAATTTCCCAATAGTAGTTTCTCCTCACAATGGAAAGAAGGTATATGCGGCTTCAAACCAACTGCATGTAACTACGAATGAAGGCCAAACATGGAAAGTCATCAGTCCAGACTTGACTAGAAATGATCCATCCAAATTGAAATCATCAGGAGGACCAATTACACAGGATAACACAAGTGTGGAGTACTACTGTACCATTTTCGCAGTAACCGAATCAACTCATGAAGAAGGTGTGATTTGGACAGGATCTGATGATGGATTGATACATATCACAAGAGATGGTGGGAAAAATTGGACAAATGTTACCCCATCAGGTATGCCTGAGTGGATGATGATCAACAGTGTGGAAATTGATCCTTTCAATAAGGGAGGGCTTTATGTAGCTGGAACAAAATATAAAACAGGTGACTATGCTCCATATTTATATAAAACCTCTGATTATGGCGCTACTTGGACTAAAATCACTAGCGGAATCCCTTCTGAGCATTTTACGAGAGTACTGAGAGCAGATCCGATGAAAAAAGGGTTGTTGTATGCAGGAACTGAAGCTGGAATGTATGTTTCATTTGATGATGGTACAAGTTGGAAACCATTCCAAATGAATCTTCCAATTGTTCCAATTACTGACTTAACCATCAAAAACAACAACCTGATTGCTGCCACTCAAGGACGAGCATTTTGGTTAATTGATGACCTCACTCCTCTTCATCAATTGAATAGTGAAGTGGCAGGCAAAAAGCATCATTTGTTCAAACCAATGGACAGCTACCGAATGGGAGGAGGAAATGGAAGAACTTCTAAAACGGCTGGAACAAATCACCCGGGTGGAGTATTGGTCAACTACTTTGTAAAAGACACGGCTAAAACAGATACCATCTCTATCAGCTTTCATGAAGCAGATGGAGATCTAATCAAGCGATACTCAACTTATCCTAATAAGAAGGAAAAAGAAGGAAGCTTAGATGTGAAGCCTGGCTTAAACACCATGAATTGGAACATGCAATATGATGGAGCTAAAACTTTTGACGGAATGATTCTATGGTGGGCATCTACTGGTGGCCCGATGGCAACTCCTGGAGAGTATAAAGTGAATATGACCGTAAATGGGACTGAAACCATTCATGATTTCAAGCTTTTGAAAGATCCAAGAGGAAGTGCTACACAGGAGGATTTACAGGCCCAATTTGATTTCATGATCAAGGTGAGAGATAAACTGACTGAAACTCATGAAGGCATTATCAACATTAGAAAAGCGAAAGCTCAGATTAATGATGTAATGAAAAAAGCAGATAATGAAGACATTAGTGCTCTAGGGAAAGAGATCATAAAAGAAATGAGTGAAATAGAGAAAACACTCTACCAGACCAAAAATGAAAGTGGTCAAGACCCACTCAACTTCCCTATTCGTTTAAACAATAAGCTAGGACACTTAGCCTCATTAGCTGGAGTAGGCGACAATCGACCAACAGATTCTACCTTAGAATTCTACGATGAAGTAACTGCTTTGATTGATGAGCAGCTAGCCATGCTGAATACTATCTTTGAAACGCGCATTGCCGAGTTTAATCAAAAAGTGAAAGAAGCAGAAGTAGATGCTGTGAAGTTGGATGAGTAAAATAAATAAGTAGCGAAAAATAGATAAAGGATGTTGAAGTAATTCGGCATCCTTTTTTTGTTTCTTTGCGGAATGGAAAAAAAACACATTGATATCAAAGTAGGCGCTGGTCTTGGAGATATCAAATTTGGAATGTCTAGAGACGAAATAGAAGCAATTCTCGGTGTTCCTGATGCAAAAGAAACGACTTCTTACAGCGAAGACGAAAATGAGTTAAGCGATTCATGGGAATATCATGGCTTACGAATTGATTTGAGTTTTGAAGAAGCAGAGGATTGGAGGTTATCTATCATTTCCATCTCGTCAGATGATTATGTTCTTGACGGAAAGCAGCTAATTGGTTCAGATATGGAGGAACTTATGTCTGAACTTACATTGCTAGATATCAATGATGTAGAAATAGAAGACCTGTCAACTGAAGATCATCCAGATCACATTTTAGTATCTTCAGAAGAGAAAGGAATAAACTTTTGGCTATCTGAAAATGTAGTTGAAGAAATTCAATGGGGTCCACTTTTCGCAGATGATGATACAATAATTTGGCCTTGATAGAAGAATCCAAAACAATTTTATGATCGTCTTTTACAGCATTTATTAACCACCGATATTTGCACTCCCTAATCAAGCTTGTTTTATGTATAATGTTATTGTGATCGGCGGTGGGATAGTAGGCTTAGCCTCTGCCCTTAAGATCAAAGAAAAGAATCCTAAATACAAAGTAGCACTCATAGAAAAAGAGCGTACGATTGCTCAGCACCAAACAGGACATAATAGTGGAGTAATTCATTCGGGACTCTACTATAAGCCGGGAAGCTACAAAGCGAAGAACTGTGTGGATGGCTATAATATGATGTTGGATTTCTGTAATTCGGAGGAGATCCCCTATGAGCTTTGTGGTAAGGTGGTTGTCGCCACAAACGAATCTCAGTTGGGTGCTTTGAAAACATTACATGAGCGTGGAATTGCTAATGGGTTGGATGGCATTAAGACATTAAATTCTGAAGAACTGAAAGAACATGAACCGCATGTAGCCGGTGTAAGTGGGTTATATGTTCCTCAGACAGGAATCATAGATTATAAAGTCGTTGCTGAAAAATACGCTGAAAAATTCAAGCACTTCGGGGGAGAAATCCACTCCAGTAATGAGTTAGTCAAATTTCAAGAAGAAAAAGGATTTATTCACGTACATACAGAAAGTCAAAGACTAACTACACGAGTAGTTGTTAACTGCTCCGGATTATATACTGACAAAATAGCTAAGCTTTCGGGTGCAAAGATTGATTATAAAATTGTCCCTTTCCGAGGAGAATATTATAAGATTAAACCAGAGAAAGAGCATTTAGTAAAAAACCTGATCTATCCTGTGCCTGATCCTAATTTTCCATTCTTGGGAGTGCACTTTACACGCCATATTGATGGAGGTATCGAAGCTGGACCAAATGCCGTTTTAGCTTTTGCACGTGAGGGATATAAAAAAAGCAACATCAACATGAAAGAGCTGATGGGGACATTACTCTACCCTGGATTTATGCGAGTAGCTGCTAAATACTGGAAAACAGGAATGGGAGAAATGTATCGTTCTTATTCCAAGGGAGCTTTTACTAAAGCTCTTCAGGAGTTGATTCCTGAGATAGAAAAAAAGGACTTGATTAAAGGTGGAGCTGGAGTACGTGCGCAAGCATGTGACAGAAAAGGTGGATTGATTGATGATTTCTTGATCGTAGAACACAACAAATTCATCAATGTAGGAAATGCACCCTCTCCTGCTGCAACATCCTCTTTAGCTATTGGTGAGCAAGTAGCGAGGATGGCGATTGAAAGGTTGAAGTGATCGTCACTTAGAAGGTGCGCAGCGACTGAGAAGTCCCTATTCATGCGCAACCTCGTCACTTCGAAGGAGGTAAGTCTAGAAGTCCCCCACGACGAAAGAGGAGACTTCTCCATTTTCATATCTACCTTTATCCTATGAAATTAGACTTCAAACTCATTCTTCTTTGTCTTGTTCTTTCTATCTCCTCCTGTGAAAAACCCCTATTCAAGGAATCAGGCACAAAGACTATTAACGGAACGGAGCTGTATTACCAGACATTTGGTCAGGGAGAACCTATTCTCATCATTCATGGAGGGCCGGGGCTAAATCATCAATACTTATTGGATGGACTCATGCCTTTAGCACAGGATCATCAGCTTATTTTTTATGACCAAAGAGGATGTGGACTGTCCTCTAAAAACCTAGATAGTACCACTGTTTCGTTAGATCTATTCATTGAAGATATTGAGTCTCTTCGGAAAGAATTCAACATTGAGAAGCTAAATCTACTAGCGCATTCATGGGGCGGTTTATTGGCACTGAAATATGCTATTAAATATCCTGAGAATCTTGGTAAGCTCATCCTTTCTAACTCTGTCGGAGCAAGTACAGAAATTGATGGGAAAGCAAGCGAACTAATGGCGAAACGATTTACGGAGGAGGATAATGCACTGAGAATGGAAATTTTTCAATCAGAAGCGTTTAAGAATAGGGAAGTCAATTCAATTGAGTCATTAATGAAGCTTGGCTTTAAGCAGCAATTTTATAATCCAGACTTAGTGGATAGTCTAAAGTTATCTTTGAATGCTGACTACATGAAAACCAATGAACTCCTTCAGTACCTCGGCAAGGACTTATCTAACTATGATTTCTACTCGAAACTAGAAATAATAAACACTCCCACCTTACTCATATATGGCTCTTACGATCCACTAACCAATTTTGCAGGAAAGTCACTAAATGAATCACTTCCTAAATCAACATTTAAAATAATCAATGAAAGTGGTCACTTCCCATTCATAGAGCAGCCGGAAAAGTTTAGAAAAAGCATTCTTTCCTTCCTTTAAAATAATTAAGTCGTCTGCATAGCAAACATTGCTAGTTATTACCAGTTTATGAGACTGAATAGACTCTGATTATCGTTATTACTATATGAAAAATTCCATCTTACTACTTTCCCTTTTAGTTACATTCTCCGCTTGTGCTCAAAAGCCAAAAACAGAAAAGCCCATCAGCGAAAAACAATCTAATATTGAGAAAATAGAAAAATCTGAAGCAGAATGGAAAAGCATTCTAACGGCAGATGAATACTATGTTTTAAGAGAAAAAGGAACGGAGAGAGCCTTTACTAGCGATCTTTTAAACAATAAGGATAAGGGCACCTACATCTGTGCCGCCTGCCAGTTACCTCTTTTCGAATCTGAAACAAAATTTAAATCCGGCACAGGATGGCCTTCATTTTATGAGCCAATAAACAAAGAGAACGTTGCAGAAGAATCTGATAGAGCTTATGGTATGGTGCGAACTGAAATTCTTTGTGCAAGATGTGATGGCCACCTAGGACACGTTTTTCCAGATGGTCCTAAACCAACTGGTCTGAGATACTGTATCAACGGAGATGCTCTTAAGTTCGAGAAGAAGGAAAAATAACCTCATTGAGAAAACGTTCAGCTGCATATTCCATGTAGCTGAATTCACTTCTCCTGTTCGTAAAGCCAACATGACCACCATATTTTGGCATTTCTAAATAGATATTTTCACTATTCTTTGCCAAATCAATTGGGTAGCATTTACTTCCCAACATAGGATCATTAATGGAGTTCACCATTAGCAGTGGAACAGTAATATTTGGCAAAAACTGATCACTAGGAATTTTTGCATAAAAATCATCAGCACTAGTATACTCTGGGTGAACCTTAATGGTAAACCCATTATCCAATTGTCTGAATGTTTTTACCTTTTTGATTTCTTCCAGATTGCAAGGCAAATCCATCAGTTCAGACTTCATTAGGATTTTCCCAGTCAGTTTTCGGATGAATTTTTTTTCATAAATTCTATTAAAACCCTTACCTAACTTTTCTGCGCTATCAAGTACATTACATGGTACAGAAAACGAAATAGCTCCTTTTATCCTTTCATCCACCTTTCGTTCACCAAGATACTTTTGTTGCATGCCTGCCCCCATTGAATATCCCATCAAAACAATCTCTTTATATCCCTCTTCGATACCTCTATCAATAACAGCAGCAATATCTTCAGTAGCTCCATGATGGTAAAACCTAGGTAATCGATTCATCTCACCACTACAACTCCTATTATTCCATGCCAAAATATCCCATCCTTTCGGTCCGAAATACTTAGCAGGCCTTTTGATATAATGACGGTCTGCACTCCCTTCCAGTCCATGACTAAGAATTAGTAATTTTTTACTTCCATTCTTTACCCAATCTAAGTCTAAAAAATCGCCATCCTCTAATTCAAGTCTTTCTCTTTCATAGTCAACACCTTCTACTTTATAAACCAATGAAGGCACAATGGTCTCTAAATGACCACTAAAAAAATACCATGGCCTTTTATGATATTTAGTTGTGTAAATAGGCATGAACGGTGCAATTTTTGCGGTAAAAAATGAAGTTAAAGAACGAAATTAATACTGAATGAGACTTAGTCTTCTACTTCTAATTGGTTTTTTCATCATCTCCTTTTCTTCCATATCTCAATCAGTGAGAATAATGGATGAAGCTACCAGAAAACCGATCAGTGATGTATTTATTTATCATGAAAATAAAGATGATATTGCATACTCCAATGAAAAAGGAGCTTTTGATATTTCCAGTTTTCCAACTGGACTCGTCTTTTTTCAACACCCCTCTTACCATACCCAATCGATTGCTTATCTAGGAAGTAACATGAAAGTACTTCTTAAGGAGAAAATCATGCAATTCAATGAAGTGGTTGTCTCTGCTAATAAATGGGAACAAGAAGAGGAGAGTATTTCTCAGCAGATCATGTCCATCAATAAAAAGACCATACAGTTTCAAAACCCACAGACATCCGCTGATCTACTAGCCAATAGTGGACAGGTGTTTGTCCAAAAAAGTCAGCTCGGCGGTGGTTCCCCCAAAATCAGAGGTTTTTCTGCCAACTCAGTTTTACTCGTTGTAGATGGAGTCCGTATGAACAATGCCATCTTTAGAAGTGGCAACCTTCAAAACGTCATTAACATTGATGCCAATGCGCTTGAAAGTTCGGAAGTCATATTTGGCCCTGGATCGGTGATCTACGGAAGCGATGCTATGGGAGGTGTGATGGATTTTCACACCATAGATCCGAAGTGGTCTAGCGATGATATTACTGATTTTTCCGGAAATGCATTGTTACGATATTCTTCTGCTGCCAATGAGCGGACAGGACATGTTGATTTTTCTATTTCTAAAAAGAGATTCACCTTTTTTCATTCTACCTCCTTCAC
>CAYGTD010000171.1:0-7901 GCA_964352725.1 uncultured Roseivirgaceae bacterium | reverse complement strand
TTTCTATGCTTAAGAACTATCTGGACATTCATAAATTGAGGCTTGGAACGTTTGATTTTTCCATCGAATTGGATCCAAATATTGATCCTGAAGTAGATACTATTCCACCGATGTTCGTTCAGCCATTTGTCGAGAATGCGGTGGAGCATGGAATAGCCCAGGCAAGTGGAGGTGGTAAAATAGAGTTGAAGCTGAAGAAAGATGGCGATTATATTTCAATAGAAGTGAGAGATAATGGAGGTGGTTTAATTACAGCTAAAGATCCTGATCACAATTCACTTTCCTCTACCATTATTCAAGAGCGAATGGATCTTTTCAATAAGTCATTGAAGAAGAAAATTCAGTTAGTTTTAGGCAATCTCACAAATGAAAGTGGAGAAGTAAATGGGACCAAAGTGGAATTAAAAGTTCCTTTCAGTTACATTTAAGATCTTATTCTTTTTAGCCTTAGAAAATGCGAATTGTACTAGTAGATGATGATCCTAGCGTAAGAGAAAATCTTAAGACTTTGCTGTCCATTTATGCAAAGGACTGTGAAGTAATCGCTGAAGCTAATGGTGTAAAATCAGGAATTGATTGTCTGAAAGAAAACAAGCTGGACTTGCTTTTACTCGATGTAGAAATGCAGGACGGAACAGGATTCGACTTGTTATCCATCTATGGAAAATTAGATTTTAATGTTGTGTTTGTTACGGGTCATAACGCATACGCCATCAAAGCATTCAAGTATAGCGCCATCGATTATATTTTAAAACCTGTTGATCCTGAGGAACTGCAAGCTGCGCTTCAGAAAGCAAGGAATGCGAAAAACCTAGAGGAACAAAACCTCACAGTCTCTACCTTGGTTGAGAATAAGGAGAAAGCGGATGAGGATAAGAAAATCGTTTTAAAAGACACTGAAACAGTCTATTTAGTCTCAGTCAATGAGATCATAAGGTGTGAATCAGAAGGGAACTACACTAAATTTTATCTGCTAGATGGTAGAAAGTTGACCATTTCAAAAACGCTCAAAGAGTATGATCAATTATTTGAAAATCAATCCTTTTTCAGGGCACATCAATCACACTTAGTAAATCTCCTTCATTTTGATAGATACGAAAAGAAGGAAGGCGGAACATTAGTAATGAAAGATGGAAGTTCATTACCTGTTGCGGTAAGAAAGAAAGAGGCTTTGATGAAAGCACTCGAGAAGTTAGGCTAATTATTGAAATAAGCCTAAAACGAATACTAAATACTCACCTACGAATTCTCAATAGTTCTCGCCGAACATACATGTAAGGGATCCCTATACTTAGATATTTATTTTGTTTGATGTGCCTTAAACCAAATAACACACATCATGACAAAATCAATCGCCTTAGTAATAAAGGCTTTATTAATCACACTACTTCTGAGCAATGAAGTATCTGCCCAACAGTGCTCGGAAAACACCAATGTAAATGGCATTGCTGGGACAAGTTTTTCCAACGGATCAATAGGACAGTCCTTCACGGCCTGTCAATCTGGAATACTTAGCAGTGTTTCTGTTCAAGCGGGGAATGCAAGTACAGGATTTAATTATGTTGTAGTTGAAATTTTTGCAGGAGATGGTTACGGAGGAACAAGACTTGCTCTAACTGAGCGAGTGCATGTGAAAGCCAATAGAACCAGCACATGGGGCCTCACAAGTTATGGCATTGAAGTCGTTGAGGGACAAAAATATACTGCTAGGTTTAACACACAGGCAGGTTCACCAATGATGGCCTATGGCTCTAGTACAAATGCTGCGAATGATTATTACACTCGAGGTAGAATATATGGTGCAGCTCTAGCGCACAATGATATGTTCTTTTCTGCAGTGATTGAAACATTGGCTGATCCAGTGAAAACACCAGCAGATGATGCTGTAGCAGTAACTCGTGATTCAGAAGTCAAGCTAAGCTTTTCTCGTTCAATGGTAGCCTTAACTGGGGATATCACCATTAATAATACGACGGATGCTACTTCAGAGACAGTGGATGTTACGACATTAACCATCGATGGTACAGACGTTTTTATGCCTTTGAGTACTCCACTAGAGGGAGGAAAAGATTTTGAAATCACTATTCCCGCAAATGCGCTAGAAGCTACTAATGGAATCCCTTTCCCTGGTATTGCCGCAGGTGAGTGGACATTCTCTACATCTACAAAACCATATGCTGTATTATCTACTTCTTCAGCAGATTTAACGAATGATGCAGTCATCCCTTTTTCCATCGACTTTTCAGATGTGGTTACTGGATTTGACCTGTCAGATTTTGTGATCACAAATGGAGCAGCTTCCAATCTAGCAGGAAATGATGATTCTTTCACATTTGATGTAACACCCACAGTAGATGGAGAGGTAATAGTATCACTTTCAGCTGACGTAGTAGAGGCTGGAACCTCTAATGGAAATGACTCTACAGGCTATGCACTTGTGTACGATGGCACTGTCCCTACAGTGGAGTTGAATACGGATGAAACAGGGACTGTGCAGGCAAGTATTTTTGATATAGAAGTGGTATTTAGTGAACCAGTAACTGGTTTTGAAACCTCTGATTTATTGGTAACTAACGCAACAATACTTTCTGAAACTAACACGAATGATTCTCTTTTTACTTTCAGCTTACAAGCACAGGCTGAAGGCCAAATTACGGTAGATCTTCCTGCAGGTATCGCAGATGACCTTGCTGGTAATGCTAACACAGCTGCTCCTGCTATTATAGATCTTACTTATTCAGTAGATTTAGAAGGCGATTTACTTTCCTACTATCCATTTGATGGGAATGCGGAAGATACAGTATCTACCGGTTTTAACGGGACAGTTACAGGAGCTACATTGACAACAGGGTTTGATGGCACTGTTGATGGAGCATATAGCTTTGATGGAAATGACCAAATCACTTTTGGTGACACACCTATTGGAACTGGATCATTTACCCTTGCTTTCTGGGTGAAAATTCCACAAGGAATTCCTCAAAATCAAGTCAGAACGATATTGGGTAAAAGAGAGATATGTGGTGAAGGAAGATTTTTTGAGATTGGTTATGTGAATTCGTCAACCAATGGACATCAATTGACTGTCGAGCAAAGAAATAATGGATCAACTGCAAACCCAGTAGCAAATCTTACTAGCGTTGGTGAATGGATGCATGTCGCTTTTGTAAAAGACAATGATCAGGCACAAAGTTCTTTTTACATAAACGGAGTTCAACAAACTCCAGTGGCTTGGACATCTGTCTACAATTTTGAGAATAGTGCCAACTTAAAGGCAGGAATATCTGCATGTAATGGGAATGGGCGGTTTATGTTAAATGGTCAGATGGACGATCTTTACGTGTATGGCCGTGCATTAAATGGAGTAGAAATAGATCTCTTGGTTCCATTTTTTATTGAGGATGTATCTACGCCTTCAGGAGATGATATTCGAGCAGGTCAGAATATAGAATTGATGCTCAACAGAGAAATAGTGCAGAGTACAGTTAATACAACTAACATTACAGCGACCAGTTCAGTAAGTGGTTCAGTTAATATCAGTGTCGCATCTTCTGAGGGCAATTTAGTAATTACTCCTCCAGCAACAGGGTGGCCATTGGATGAAGATGTGACGATTTCTATTTCTGGGTTACTAGCAGGAAATGGAGCTACATTAGCGAATACCGATCTTACTTATTCAGTAATAGCAGATGAAGCATTAGGATTAATCCTACACTATCCTATTAGCGGAAATGTTAACGAGGCAATAGGTGATATTGCAGCACAGGACGGCACTATTTCGGGCGCGTTATTTGCAGAAGGTACCGATGGAGATTCTTTTGGTGCGCTATCATTCGATGGAGTAGATGATCTTGTGACTTTAGGTGACGCACCTCTCTCAACGGAATCTTTCTCCATTTCTTTAAAAGTGAAAGTATCAGCAGATGGAAGTGAGACTGCTAATACCATCATTCTCTCCAAAAGAGAAGTGTGTAGTGAGGGAAGAATGTTTGATATCTCTTACCTCAGATCAGGCGATAAAGTTAGATTTTCAGCATCAATGAGGAGTAATGCAAGTGCTGGTGGCGTGTTTACCGGTTACGACTTTCCTGTGGACGAATGGGTGAATTTGACCCTTGTAAAAGATAATAGTTCACAGAAGTACCGACTTATCGTAAATGGTGTACTCGAAGCTGAAGCAAACTGGCTACTAGGTTCAGTGGATGTTGAAAATACGGCAGCTATACGACTTGGTTTTACTCCGTGTAATGGTGTAGACGGAACTCCACGCTTTAAAGGATTGATGGATGATATTCGTATCTACGATAGAGTTATCGAACCTCGAGTAGTATCGATAGAGCCATCTAAAGGAACAGTAGGTGCTGCTGTCGATACAGTAGTTACCATCGCATTTGATAGAGCTGTTGATAGAAGTAGTTTAGAAGCCACATCAATTAGCTTCACTGATGCTGATGATATTATTTATCCATACGCTGCAGTTTTTTCAAACGGAGACAGTGTGTTGACAATTACCCCAGAAAACGACTTACCAAAAGGGAAAGAATTTACAGTATCCGTCGATACACTTTCTGCTATTGTTGGATCTGACTTCCTGCCTTTTCAAACCGCTTTCACAACAGTTTCTTCACAATTCCTTAGTCATTTTCCTCTTAATGGCACATCAGATGTAGATTCATTGGAGACTATTTCCTTCAAATTTGACAATGTAATAGAAATGACTTCTTTAAGTCAGGGCATTCAAATAATTGGTAGTCAACATGGAGCTGTAGAAGGTGACTTCACTATGCCAACTTCAGATTCAGTAGTCTTCACACCTTCTACACCTTATTTCCCTAATGAAGTGATTACGGTGTATGTAACGTCAAACTTGAACGATGAGGGAGGCGAATCAGTAGAAGGCAAGAATGTATTCATGTTCCGTGCCGCTTCACCTCAGTTTGTAAATCCTACACTTTCATTTGAATTGAGTCAGTTAAGTACAGGTACTACGGTGACAAGCTCACCTCGTATGCTTATTCCTGGAGACATTGATAATGACGGTGATTTAGATCTTATCGGTGGAGATGATAATGCTAGGACACTTTTTTACTTTGAAAATATTGGTTCTGGAAATTATGGAGCTGGTCAAATCATTGATACCAACAATGGCTATTTTGATATAAAAGTGACAGATTTTGATTTTGATGGTGATATGGATATTGTGACTGTAGATAGATCTGTTTCTCAGGGGGTTTATTTGCACGAAAATGACGGTTCAGGCAATTTCACTGAAAGCTTGATCATATCTCTTCCAAATGCTGATAGTAGGTCAATTTCTGTTGCTGATTATAATAATGATGGAAAAATGGACATTGCAGTAGCCTCCTATGGCAGTAACAGGATTAGTGTTTTTGATAGTGAAGGAACGCAGTTATTCGCAGCTGCAAATGCTAGTCAACCCATCTTCTTGAGCGAAACTGATTTGAATAATGATGGTGATATGGATCTAATTAGCGCTCGATATGGTGGATCAGTAGCTCTTTGGACAAATTCCGGTACTGCAACTTTTAGTGGCTCTACATTGCATTCTATTGCTCAGGTTCGTGCGACACTCCCTATTGATTTTGACAAAGATGGAGATATCGACATAGTTTATACTGCTCAAAGTGCCAATCAAATAGGAGTATTGCAAAATGATGGTTCAGGCAATTTTACTAATGTACAAGTAGGAAGTGTTATTGGGCCTCACAGAATTGATGTAGGGGATGTTGATGGAGATGGAGACTATGATATCATTTATACCACCGCTGGTACAGGGGCTGACTACAATTTCCACTACTTGGAAAATTCAGGATCATTGACGCTTTGGACATCAAACAGATTGATACCTAATGCTACATTTGGGGGCACCTTTACCCAAACAGCCAAATTTGCTGACATTGATAATGATGGTGATTTAGATGTACTCGCTACTGATGGAGCATCAGGTTTTTACATTTTCGAAAACAAAATCATTGACCTCAATGAAGCACCAATAGTTTCCAATCCAATAGCGGACCAAACACTAGAGGAGGATGCAACAACAGGATTAACCATTGATGTTTCATCGGTATTTACAGACAATGATGGCGATTTATTCACGCTATCAGCGAGCTCAGATAATGCAGCATTGACTGCTATCATTAATGGAGATAATCTGGAGCTAAGTCTGGTAGAGGCAGACTTCTTTGGGACAGTGAATGTAACTGTAACTGCTGATGATGGAAATGGAGTGAATAATGATGTGTTTGTATTAGATGTAACATCTGTAAATGATGCACCGGTATTTGATTTAAGCGTTTCATCGATCACAGTAGATGAAGATTTCATTACAACAGAAACTATTTCAGTGACTCAAAATCAACCTGCAAATGAGGATGCTCCTACCTATTCAATAGCTCCTATCAGCACAGTTGCTAATGTTAGCATTGATGCGAATACAGGAGAGGTAACGATCGCTGCTACGGCAGATGCTTTCGGAACTCAAGAATTCACAATTACAGCAGATGATGGAGGAAATGGAAATAGCACATCGATACAAACATTCACTTTGACAGTAAATGCGGTAAATGACGTACCTACTGTAGCAAATGCCATTGCGGATATTTCTTTTGATGAAGATTCATCAGGAAAGCATGCAGTAGATCTACCTGATACTTTTAGTGATGTAGAGGATGTTAGTTTAACGCTAGAGATTAATGTGCTTTCTGGTTCAGAGTTGGCTGCTGTTACGCTTACCAATGACATTATCAACATTGCGCCTGTGGCTAATGCATTTGGCACAATTCAAGTAGAAGTGACGGCTACAGATGCTGCTTCAGCTTCAGTTTCTGACCAATTTGATATTGTGATTAATCCAGTGAATGATGCACCTGCGTTTACCACAACTGGAGATATTACTTTGACGAAAAACTTCATAACTACAGAAAGTATAATAGTAACAGCTGATGAAGTTCCATATGGAGAGGATGCTCAGGTTGTTACGTATTCTCTGAGTCCAGCTTCTGTGAATTTCGCCAATGTATCGGTTGATCCAACTACTGGTGAAGTATCAATTACAGCAGTATCCGAAGGTTTTGGTACGCAGGAATTTACAATTACTGCAGACGATGGAGAGGCTCTAAATAATACAGCAACTCAAACCTTTACACTTACGGTACTTGACAATCTTGCACCAGAGGTAATTAATACCATTGTCGATACATCAATGGATGAAGATCAAGCAACGTTGAGTATAGTGGATGTAACCACATTGTTTAGCGATCCTGAAAGTGATCCTTTGACCTATGCAGTTAGTGATGATTTTGAAGGCTCAGTTACAGCAATATTGAATGGTGACTTCCTCGAAGTAACTCCTTCTGCCAATTATAATGGTTCAGGAACTGTTACAGTTTCAGCTAGCGATGCAGGTCAAACTGCTAGCACGAGCTTTACTTTGACTGTCAATTCAATTAATGATGTGCCTACTTTGGAAGTCACATTGACTGATCAACAGGCAACTGAAGATCAAAGCTTTAACTACACGCTACCATCAGGTGTCTTTGCAGATGTGGATGGCGATGCAATTACTCTTTCAGTAGGAGCTGGTCCGGCCTGGTTATCATTTGATGGGGCCATTTTCTCAGGAACACCAGACAACAGTGATGTAAATACTTCTACGGTAGAAGTAATCGGGTCAGATGGAAACGGTGGTTCTGTTACTACTACTTTCAGTTTAACGGTAAATAATGTAAACGACGCACCAACAGTGGTAGTGGCTGTTGCAGATGTGGTGGTAGACGAAGATGCAGCTGCTTCAACCATCAATCTTTCAAATGTTTTTGAAGATGTGGATGCGGGAGATCAGTTGACACTTTCTGTCTCAGCAGGGGAATCTTCATTGGTTT
>CAYGTD010000170.1:0-7915 GCA_964352725.1 uncultured Roseivirgaceae bacterium | reverse complement strand
TTACGCCAATCAGAGAAAAGCGGTGTGATTCCAATATCTGTTTTAATGTTACCACCAGAAGTGATAATATTTTCTCTAGAAACGGCCAGAGCCACATCGTTAAAACTCAAATTGAAAGCCAATAAATCTTTTTCGCGCACCGCGATTTCTATTTCTTCTGCAGGGAAACCGGAGAGGGTTACTTGAGAAATACCAGGGATAGCTCTCATGTCATTTTCAATGCCTCTCGAAATTTCTTTCAAGGAATTGAGGCTAATGTTCTCACCACTTAGTGCAAATGAAATAGTAGTTCTAAAGCTTTCTTGTTTGCTTACTACTGGAGGTTCCATTCCGGTAGGGAAAGAAGGAACTCGATCCACAGCGTTCTTTACTTCTTGTAACATTAGGTCAATATTTTGACCCTTCTCTATTTCTACTCGAATGGAACCAGCGTTTTCATTACTTGTAGAAAGTACTCTATCAATACCGACTGTTCCTTTTAGATTGTCTTCTATTTTCAATACGATCCCCTGCTCAATTTCAAAAGGAGAGGCTCCTGGGTAGGTAAGAGAAATGTTAATTATTTTAGAATCTGTTAAAGGGAAGAAAGATGACTTCATCTTAGACATACCCACGAGACCGAAGATTACAATTGCAATCATTAAAATGTTGACGGCAACAGGATATTTTATGAAGTAGGATATAATTTTTTTCATGTGCGAGGGGTATGTTTATTGGAAGAACACACAGATATTTTTCTTATGCTATTGATTCTTAATGGCTCCACTGGATATCATTTTCACCGGCATCCCTGCGTATCCACCTGCCACAGGTCGGCTAATTATCTGAGTACCATTTTCCAACCCTTTTATGATAGCCGTCTTTTCCGTATAGTGAACAGGATTTATTTGTTGGATCACTAATTGATCGTTTTCTACAATAAAAATCTCTTTCTCATTCAATAGTAAATTACGCTGAATCTCTATCGCATTATTTTCGGCTTTCGCCGCAATGTTGGCTTCTAAATACATGCCTTCAATAAGGCCCTCACCACTCACACCAATAAATGCGGTCACGGTTTGTGTCTCCTGATCTAGTCGTCCATTTACTCTTTTTACTGTACCCATCCATTCATTATCCCCACTCAAATCTGTCAGTCTTACTTTTTTACCTACCTGCATGATTTTCATGTATTCTGCATTTACAGCAACTTCCAATTCGAAATTTTCTAAAGAGACAAATTCTCCTAGCTTTTGTCCTGATCGAATAAGTGTGCCAGCGTTGACTAAAGATTCTGTCAAAACACCATCAAATGGGGCGGATAATGTGTACTTACTTAATCGTTCTTCTAAATTTTTTATAGTGTAATACGTAGTGACTATTTGCTTACCTGTGATGAAATATTTTTCCTTCTCTGTTGCTGCCACTGGTAGAGGCTTGATATTTTTCTTGATGTCAAAATCATTGAGGTATTTATTCCAGCGAACAAAAGCCTCAGGGTAATCAAATTTCAGATCAGGCATCACAGCAGCTATTAAATCATAGAGCGAACTTCTTTGAGATAGGAGGCTAGAGTAAAACTCTCTACTATCCATTTCCATAAGTAATTCTCCTTTTCTAAAGAATTGGCCAGCTTTAAATGGTCTGGTTGATTCTTGCAGAATGCCTTGAACCTCTGAATAGAGCTCAATTTTACGTGACGCTACCAGATTACCACTTGCATTGATAAGAATGGGAACTTCGCCGTTTATTACTGGACTTGTAAAGACAGTTTTGATAGCCTGTGGTACTTCCTTTTGGATACGTTGATTCGAATCAATCAATGATTTAGCACCATAAAACGCTCCAAGAAGAAGCAAAACGCCCAAAACAATACCTATTATTTTTCTTGCCATTTTAATTTGGTTAGCCCAACTATAAAGTAAAATTAGCAGCAAAGGTTCTATGCTTACAGAACTTTATTCATCCTTTTTACATAGGTGGTTTACTAGTGTTGTAAGTGTAATAGAGGGAAATTTTTTATAGGATTAAAATGAATTGGCAGTGAAGTACTGTGTGAATAATAAAATTAATGTCTTGAATTTTCATTTTTACTTGACATACTAGAATTCAAGAGATATTGTAACGCAGTACCTGCCATATAATGATAAATGAGTAAAACCATCCAACATTTAGCTACACTACAATTCATCAAGAACCAAGATAATCGGTAATGAAGAATAGAAGTTTTTAGCTAAGTGCGCAAGGTTTACTTTAAAGAGCTTGAGTTTGGTAATAAAATTTAAGAACTTGAAATCTGACTTTACTAATAGCTAAAACATGCCAAAAACCATCATTGTCTCCAATAGACTGCCTATAAAAATTCAACGTGAAGGAAAAAATTATGATTATTTACCAAGTGAAGGAGGACTAGCCACTGGGCTTGGATCTATTTATAAAGAAGGTGATAATATCTGGGTAGGGTGGCCAGGCCTATCTGTTTCAAAGAATGAAGACAGAGATGAGATTCGCAATCGTCTAGGCGAACACAATATGCGACCAGTATTTCTCACCAATATAGAAATTGAAGAGTATTATGAAGGCTTTAGTAATGAAACACTTTGGCCTAATTTTCATTATTTTAATCAGTACAGTGTTTTCAATGAAACCTATTGGAAAACTTATCAGAAAGTAAATAGAAAATTCGCGAATGAATTAGAGCAAGTCTTAGAGCCTGGAGATACACTATGGATTCACGATTATCAATTGTTGCTACTTCCTGATTTGATTAGACAAGATCATCCAGATGTAAGCATTGGTTTTTTCCTTCACATTCCGTTTCCTTCATACGAATCATTTCGATTGCTCCCATGGAGACGAGAGTTATTGATGGGCATGCTTGGTGCTGATTTTGTAGGATTTCATACGTATGATGATATGCGTCACTTCCTCTCTTCAGTCAATAGGCTGGCAGGGATTGGAAATACGAATGGTCAAATGAAAGTAGGTAATCGCCTTGTGCTAGCTGATGCATTGCCGATGGGGATTGATTACGATAAGTACGCGGATACAGCATCAGAACCCGACACTATTGATAGAGAGATACGATATCGTACTTCGCTTGGAAAGGTAAAAATAGTGTTGTCAATCGATCGCTTGGATTATTCGAAAGGCATACCTCAGCGATTGTGTGCATTTGAGAAATTTCTTGAGACTCATCCTGAATTTCTAGAAAAGGTTTCATTGATCATGGTGGTAGTTCCTTCACGAGATAATGTCCCAAAATATGCTAACCTGAAATCAGAAATTGATTTATTAGTAGGGAGAATAAATGGACGCTTTGGGAGAATGGATTGGACTCCTATCCATTATTTCTATCGAAGTTTTCCGCTGAATGCTTTAAGTGCTTTTTACCGAATGGCTCATGTCGCGTTGGTCACACCCATGCGAGACGGCATGAATCTGGTTTGTAAAGAGTTTATTGCCAGCAAATTGGATAAGAAAGGGGTATTGATTTTAAGTGAAATGGCCGGATCATCCAAGGAACTATCAGATGCGATCCTCATTAACCCAAATGATGAAAATCAACTCGTTTCAGCATTGAACGAGGCACTAACCATGCCTGAAAAGGAGCAGGTGAGAAGGATGGAAATTATGCAGAAGTCTTTGAAACGATACAACATTCATGCTTGGGTTAGCTTGTTTATGGAACGGTTACGCTTCGTGAAAAGCGAGCAAGAAAACTTACTGACTAAACCATTTACAGAATTGATCAAAAAGGAACTTATCAGTGATTATCGATCAAGTAAAAAGCGAATTTTATTTCTTGATTATGACGGAACTCTTGTGGGTTTTTATGACAATCCCAATGATTCTAAGCCAGATACTGAGCTGAAGAAAATTCTAAAGGAGTTGACGGCCGATGAACAAAATGAGATCGTAGTGATTAGCGGAAGAGGACGAGACACGCTTGGGAAGTGGCTAGAACCCTTTCCAGTACATATTATCGCTGAGCATGGGGTATGGCATAAAAAAATAGGAGGTGATTGGCAAAAGTGGGTGGAGATAGATAATAGCTGGAAAGCAGAATTTTTCAGCGTACTGGAAATGTATGTCGATAGAACTCCTGGTTCTTTCATTGAGGATAAAAACTACTCACTGGTTTGGCACTATCGAAAAGTAGAAACAGGTCTTGGTGAATTAAGGTCTAGAGAGTTGACTAGTCACTTGAAATATATCTCATCAGAGAGAGATATTCAGATTCAAGAGGGTGACATGGTGATAGAAATTAAAAATTCAGCGGTGAATAAAGGAACGGCTACTACTACTTGGCTTAAAAACACCGCACATGATTTTTATTTGGCGTGTGGGGATGACTCCACCGATGAAGATACTTTCATAGCAATGCCCGAGGAAGCATATACCATAAAGGTTGGCACATCATCCTCTGCGGCTAAATACAGAGTGGAGAAATACACAGACATAAGAAAGATGCTGAATGATCTAATTGGTTAATAGAAGTCAGGTAAGTCTAGTTTTCGGGAAATTCTACTACTCGCATTGAGTAGCCCTACATGGCTATATGCCTGAGGGAAATTACCCCACATACTGCCGTCTGAGGCTTTTATATCCTCACTCAATAGGCCTACATGATTGCTATAGCTTACAATTTTTTCAAAATGTTGAATTGCTTCGTCTACTCGTCCAACACAAGCCAAAGCTTCTACATACCAGAATGCACAGATTAAGAATGTGGTCTCTGGTGTACCAAAATCATCTTGGTGTTTGTAGCGATAGAAAAGTCCGTCTCCTGCGTGGAGCTCTTTTTCCATTGCTTTTAGGTGATCCTTTGCACGTTGAGAGTCACCTGGTAAATAATTCATAAGTATGAGCTGCAGGTTACTAGCATCCATCCGATCAACCCCTCTGGCTTGTGCATATCCTTTTTTAGCAGTTACATAGCATTCTTCTATCACCTTCTGCGATTTCTTTTTCAGCGAAGTAGCCAGCGCACCTATTTTATCATCTTTCAGTGTTTTAGCAATCTTGATCGCAGCACCACTTCCAGCCCAGTGAAACAAGTATGTATAACAGTGATGTTGAGCAAGGTTTCTAAACTCCCACAGACCAGCATCTTGTTCGTCAAAGGTGCGCTCAATCATCTTCAAGGTTTTATAAATCAGCTCTGGCGCATCAAAACGATCATTGAAAATGATTCGCTGATCGTTAAAAAGTGGAAGCAAAGAAACAAGTACTTGACCATATACATCATTTTGGATGTGGGTATAAGCATCATTCCCGACACGCACGGGTTGATTCCCTTGATACCCTTTTAGGTCAAGCTCTTTTTCTATTAGCGCCTTGGTTCCATCTATTCCATAGAGCGGCTGATATCGGTCACTTTCTTCAATGGTGGTATTCAAGATGTATTGGAAATACTTTTCAGATTCCTCAAAGTGGCCAATGTTATTGAAAGCATTGAGCGTGTAATAAGTATCTCGCATCCAGCAAAATCGATAATCCCAATTCCGTGTACTGCCTGGGCTTTCAGGTAGACTGGTGGTGGTTGCCGCTACAATAGCCCCTGTATCTTCGTATTGATGAATCTTTAGAATCAATGCAGATCGAATGGCCTCTCGCTGATAGAAATTGGAGATATTGGCAGATTTAATCCAGTTCTGCCAGTATTTGGTTGTTTTGGATAGGAAGACGTCACACGTTTCTTCCAATGCTGCTTCTAGTGGTGGTCCCCAGGTGAGCACCATGTATTTGGTTTCGTTCAAGACAAAACTTTGTGAATCAAGTACATTATTTAGGGAAATATTGGTAGTGAGGCGTACCGAAGCATCGAGACCTAGGAATCTAATATGATTACTTCCCATGCTTGGCTCTGGAACTACTTTTCCATAATCTCCCTTTGGCTTGCATGTCACTTCCAGTCTGGGTGTGCCAGAAACGCATTCTACTTTTCTGATCATCATCAGGGGTTTGAAGTACCTGTCTTGCTGATAAAAACGAGGAGCGAAATCGGTGATTTTATAAGTACCTGATGCGCTCGTGATTTCTGTACACAGTACATTGGTATTTTCAATGTAATATTGATTAGACTGCTTTATGCCATCTACAGGGCGTATGGAATATTCGCCACCTTTTTCGTCATCCAGTAGCTTCCCGAAGATAAAGCTACTATCAAATCTAGGCCAGCACATCCAGTCAATGTTGGAGTTTTTATGGATGTGAGCGGTAAACGCACAGTTGCCAATTACTCCATAATCGTAGGTATGTCTTTCAGTCAATTTCATATCAAAATCTTGATTCATTCAAATAGATGCTTAAAGGTAATTTTTCATGATTCAGAAGAAACAAAAAGACCTCTTTAATTTTCTCTATCTTCCTAATTTTCAAATATTGATAATTTTTAGTGGCTTTATTTATTCAATTGGCAGCCCTCGCATAGAGAACCATCATCACGAGTGAAGCGATCTCGTTCCTCCAACATGATCATGAGATTGCTTCAGTTGTGCCCCCATGGCAAGGACGGAAAATTCAAGGGATTGCTTCGTCTCGTGCCTCGTTTTGCAATGACGTGGAATTTATAGACTGCCTTTGATATGACTTTATGGAAAGGTGATCTTGTAAAAGCATAGAGATGGATTACATAAAAAACCCGGATTAAATCCGGGAATAGGCTAATCATTGATGACCGTTCTGGCGGCCTGATAGCCGTTATAAAAGGAACTGTTGGAGCGTTTGAACCGCTTCATTACCTTATCTAGTTTATTAATAGCTGCGGATGCTTCACCCATCAAGTCCTCTATGCTTTGTGTAGCTTGACGGGAAGCCACCTGATATGATCGAGGCTTGCCTCGTTTATCCTGATAAGAGCCAAAGCTCAACTTGGCATCATCTATTTGATCTTGCGTAAGACCATAATCTGCCATGTCTGCTACGTTTTCCTCTAGGAGTGCAATGACATTTTTTACCTTGGTCTCAAAATCTTCGTTGGTCTGGCGCAGGTAGTCTGACTTGGAATTGGCGGACTTGGCCAGTAGCTCTGCATTGTCAGTATCGTCTGCATAGGCTTCCAATATATCATCGAGGATGTCCATTTTTTCTGAGATGGTGATTTTCAGGTTTTGAAGGTTGCTACCGATAAATACCTGAGCGGCATCCTGATCCTGAGCGGCTGTTTTTAGCCCGTCTATGGCTTGGGAAAGCTGATTCTTGTAGGTGGTAATGATAGGTACCGTGCTCCATACGGCAGTGTTTGCATCCAGGTAAGTCTGGGTGGTCTCCATCATTTCCACTTTGTTGATTTGTCTCTGATTCATAATAGTTTATTTAAAATGGATAGATAAAACAGGTAAGCAAAATAACAATTGAATTGGTTTGCTACAACAAAACGGTATGATTGCTAGGAAAAATACCCAAAATAGGGTAGGGCTATATATGCAATAGTGCAATGATCGCTTGCATGCATGTAACTGCCCTTTGCATGGACGTAAGAGCTTCTTGCAGTGCTACCAGCACTTCTTGCAATGCTGTAAGAGGTCTTTGCGGTGCTGTTACTGCTTCTTGCAATGCCTCCACCGCTTCTTGCAGGTATGTAAGCGGTTTTTGCAAAGGTGACAGGGGTTTTTGCAGTGCTGGAAGGGGTTGTTGTGAAAAGGAAAACCTTAACTCGAAGCGTCATCCTGAGAGCAGCGTAGCGTACGTAGGGACTCTCAATCGAAGTGTCATCCTGAGTGAAACGAAGGATCTTAATGTAAAGGATGAGATGCTTCGTACCTCAGCATGACAGCCTTGATTGGATAGTGTAGGTACTATTGAAAGTTCTGATAACCTCAAATCGTAGTGTCATCCTGAGTGATAGCGAAGGATCTTCTTTTTAAAAGTGTAGGTAATTACCACTACTTCCTTTTCAAAGTATCCACCAAAGCATCCAAATCTACTAGCT
>CAYGTD010000169.1:0-7941 GCA_964352725.1 uncultured Roseivirgaceae bacterium | reverse complement strand
AATTCATCCAACTCTCGTTTTTCATTGTAACTCAGCTTTTTTTCAGGAGTCTTAATTATGACAGGTTCAGGAGTCTTGCTCTTTTCTTCTTTTGGAAGATCAGCAACTGGAACTCCTTCCAGCTCTCTGTAATCAGAATAATTTCCAGGGAAGTCTTTGATTTTTCCTTCTCCTTTAAAAACGAACAGGTGATCTACTAATCTGTCCATGAAGTATCTATCGTGAGAAACAATCATCAAGCAGCCAGCAAAATTATTGAGATAATCTTCCAAGACGTTTAAAGTCACAATGTCCAAGTCATTGGTAGGCTCATCTAGGATTAGGAAGTTAGGATTGGCCATTAGCACTCTCAAAAGCTGAAGTCTTCTTTTTTCTCCACCGCTTAGCTTACCCACAAAATTGTGTTGCATTTTGGGTGGAAATAGGAACTGATTGAGGAGCTGAGAAGCACTGACTTGAGAGCCATCTTCTAAGCTGATAAATTCAGCTACTTCCTTTACAATGTCCAACACCTTTTTATTAGGATCAAAGATGGTCTCATCTTGGGTGTAGTATCCAAACTTAGTCGTTTGTCCAATTTCTAATTCTCCTGAATCTGGCTGGATGGCTTGTGAGAGAAGATTTAGGAAAGTGGATTTACCAATCCCATTTGGACCAATGATCCCTACACGTTCTCTTCTTTTGAATACATAACTGAAATCGTGCACCATCTTCCTGCCATCGTATGCTTTTGATACATGATGCAATTCAATGATTTTCTTGCCTTGTCGTTCCCCTTTTAGGTTTACTTCCATTTTCTGGGTAACTACACCGCTATGAGCTTTGTCTTTTATACCGTGAAATGCTTCTATACGGGATTTGGATTTTGTGCCTCTTGCTTTTGGCTGCCTTCGCATCCACTCTAGTTCTGATTTGAAAAGGTTTTTGGCCTTTCCAATGGTAACCGCTTCTATCTCCTCACGTTCAGCTTTCTTTTCTAAAAACTGACTATAGTTTCCTTTGTATCGGAAAAGGTCACCATTCTCTATTTCAAATATTTCGGTAGTGACTCTATCTAGAAAGTACCTATCGTGAGTCACCATCAGTAACGTCAAGTTCTGAGAAGAAAGATGATCCTCAAGCCACTCAATCAATGCGAGATCAAGATGGTTGGTAGGCTCATCCAGTATCAATATATCAGGTTTAACCACTAATGCTTGCGCAATTGCGACTCTCTTTCTCTGACCACCAGAGAGCTCTTTCATCTTCTGCTCCAGGTTGTGAATCCCAAGTTGGCCAAGGATTGTTTTGATCTGATGCTCATACTCCCAAGCATTAAGCAGGTCCATTTTCTCTAAAATAGGCGTTAAATCTGGCGCATTCATCGGATCATGCTCCGTTTTGTACATGGCCATTTCATAATCCCTGATCACGTTCAATTCTGCCTTGTCTTCCGAAAAGACAGCTTGAATAATGGTGTCATTCTCATCGAATTCCGGATGCTGACGAAGAATTGAAGTTGTCAGACCTTTTCTGAAGCTCACCTTGCCTTGATCAGGATTTTCAATACCAGCAATTACTTTTAGTAGCGTTGACTTTCCACATCCATTTACTCCCACTAAAGCAGCTTTTTGACCTTGATCTAAACCGAAGGTGATTTCATTGAATAACTGCTTGTCATCATAGCTTTTCGTAAGCCCCTCTACTGATAAATAATTCATGTTGCAAAAGTAGTGAGTTGGTCAATGGAACAATTCATAGTAGATTGGTTTTTTAAATTAAATACCTTTCAGAATTGCACAAACGGTGGCTATTTGATTCTTATTATCAGAGAGCTAAAAATTATCTCAATAAAAGGCTCATAGCCTCTATGAAATGAAAAAGATCATGAAGCAAATTATTTATTTCACAACACTGCTTGTTTTAGTAGCATGTAATACTTCTCAATCCCAAAGTAATAGTAACCCTCCAAAAGACTTCAATGGTTATTGGTATGCAGGCGATGCAGAGATCACAAGTTACGAATTGAGTCAAGCTAGATATGGAGAAATTCACAAAGGAGAAGCTGTAATGGTTTTCGTGACAGAACCTTTTTCAAAATTCAAACAAGTAAAGTTGGATAACTGGAGAGATGAGAGTGAGGATAATGTGAGTGTGCTGAAATTGAATTTGACCAAAAAGTTTCTCACAGGTATTTACCCCTACTCCATGATGATGAGCACATTTACTCCAGTATCCGCAGATAAATATCCTGATCTGTTTAAAATTACTACTTCATCTCAGGAATGGTGTGGTCATACTTTTATGCAAGTGAATTTGGAAGATGAGAATTACAGATTAAGAGGCTTTTCCTACTTTGAATCAGAAGGAGATGTGGATTTGCAAGTTACCAACACATTGACTGAAGATGAATTATGGACAAGGATCAGGTTGAACCCCGAGACATTGCCTTTAGGAAAAGTAGAGATTCTTCCAGGCACTTTCTATTTGAGATTAAGGCATCAAGAAATCAAGATTAAGGAAGCCAAAGCTTCCATCCGTGAATTGGATGCTTCTGAATTTTCAAATGAAGCTCATAAACTGTACACTTTAGAATATGATAATAGAAAACTAGATGTCTATTTCGATTCCAATTTTCCCCATACCATTCTAGGTTGGGAAGAAACATACTTAAGTGGATTTGGGAAGCCTGAACAACTCACTACCACAGCTAAGCGGATCAATACCATCAAATCAGCTTATTGGGGACAGAACAGCAATAAAGACAGAGTGATTAGAAAAGAATTAGGGTTGAGTGTTGAGTAGATGCAAATCGATTCAGTATGACGTATGATTTATTGCCACCCTGAACTTGTTTCAGGGTCTATATATTTGAAAAATGAAATATAAAAACCCTTGGGTCACCCACACTTCTAAAGAAATCTATTCTAATCCATGGATTAAACTTACTGAACATGATGTGACTAATCCAGGAGGAGGAAAAGGTATTTATGGCAAAGTACACTACAAGAACTTAGCTCTGGGAATCATTCCTTTAGATGAAGATCGGAATACATGGTTGGTAGGACAATATCGATACACATTAGATGAGTATTCTTGGGAAATTCCTATGGGAGGAGGGCCTATCGGCATAGAAAAATTAGCATCTGCTAAAAGAGAACTAAAAGAAGAAACTGGACTAACTGCTGAGAAATGGAGTGAGATCTGCAAGATTCATACTTCCAATTCAGTGACTGATGAAGTCGGGTACGCTTATTTGGCAGAAGTGTTAACTCAAGGAGAAACCGAGTTTGAGGAAAGTGAAGATTTAACTATCAAAAAACTCCCTTTCTCAGAAGCTGTTGCGATGTGTGATAGAGGAGAAATAACAGATAGTTTGAGTGTGGCAGCTATCTACCGATTAGATCGAATGATATAAACTTTACGGTTGTTATAAATGTGATCAGTCGAGACGAGTTTTCGTCAAGCCCTTAAAGAATTCTCGAATTTAACTTACCTATAAAGAGGAAGATTTATTGTAAAGATAGAGCCTTGTATAGGGTGATTTCTCACAGAAATAGTTCCTTTATTCAATAAGACAAACTCCTGAACTAACTGAAGTCCTAATCCTAATCCACTCTCTCCTGCTGTCCCTTTTGTGGAAATGCTTTCATTTAATTTGAAGATGTTTTTAAGTTTTTCTTCAGGTATACCAACTCCAGTATCAACTATTTTTATTTCCGAAAGTGGTTTATTTTCATTTAGTCCAGAATAAATAGTAACTGATCCACCTCTATCCGTAAATTTTAGAGCGTTACTAATTAAATTTCTTAAAATCGTAGATGTCGTATTATAATCTACCAATATCTGCACATCATTCTTTGAATGATATTTGAGCTCTATATTTTTTGATTTTGCCGAATCAGAAAACACTTCCATAACATCTTTGGCCAATTTATCAACGCTAATCTGTTCGGGATTATATGGAAAATGTCCTCTTTGTTGGAGTGCCCAACTTAGCAATGTGTCTAGAAGTTTGATTAATCGATCAACAGAGCTCTCCATTTTTTCGACCATACTTAAAGCTTGGTCGTATTTTCCACTTTCAATATACAATTTAGACACTGTTACTAATCCTGCTATATTACTAATTGGCCCTCTGAGATCATGAGAAATAATGGAGAAAAATTTATCTTTTGTTTCATTCAAAATTTCAAGATCATCATTTTGTGTTGCTAGTCGTTTACTCAATCTATTCTTAGATTTAAAGTAAGAATAAATAATAACTATTAAGCAGGTAAATCCAAATAGGATGATGGAACCAGTGATTATTATTATTCTATTATTTCTCTTTTGTTCAAGCAGGAGATCTACTTCTATTTGTTTTTGACCTACCTCGAATTCCGTTCTGAGATTCGCGAGTTTTTGAGTGGTCTCAAAATTTTGGATACTGTCTTTGTAAGCGTAATGCTGCGTTTGATATTGAATTGCATCTTCCAGTAATCCACGCTTAAGAGAGAGTTTATACAATAAGTGGGAAGCATCTCTCACTTGTTCTTTTAATCTCTCTTTTTTGGCCATGTTAAGACCTATGGTTGTGTATTTTATGGCCTCATCTTCCTTTTTCTCTTCTAAAAAAATAGTACCAAGTTGGTTGTAATAGTCTGCCATGCCATAATTATCTCCAAAAGGTTCAAGCATTTCAATGGCAGTAAATAGATCTTCGATAGCTTTTTTCGAATCCCCTTTCTTCCAGAATACTAATGCTCTATTTCCTATAATATAAGCGACACCTAAATCCATTTTGACATCTCTCAAAATTGGTTCAGACTCGTTGTAATATGCCATTGCCGAATCATAGTTAGCAATTAGATAATAGTCATAGCCAGTATTTAATAGCGCGAGAGCAAGCTCCTGTTTCTTATCCGTGTTACGTAAAATTTGGATCGTTTTAGACCCATAAAGCAAAGCATTTTTAGAGTCGCCATTTTGTGTATAGCAAGTAGATATCTCTCCATATGTCTCTGCTAGAAGAGGGTTAAACTCTTTTATTCCAAAGGCTTTATCCGCGCTTTTAAATAGGTTTTCCAAAGCAGCTCCTAAATTGCCCATAAACCTATGAGCAACTCCAATAATGTTATATGCTTTTATCGTGTACTCTAGATTATTATTCTTTTGAGCAAGGGCTAGTAATAACTCGCCATGATGTAGCTTTTCTTCAGTTGATCCACTATAAATGGAAGCCCAGAAATGTGCTTCAAGAATTTGCTCACTATTTAGCTCACCTGATTCAATTAGCTTAATTATGCTATCTGCTTTTATCTGATTTTGAGAAAATAAAGGGGTGTTACAAAAAAACAAGAGCAATAAAATCATTCTTGCTTTTGAAATCAAAATATTTTCAATCCGGGAAATAATCAATTTTTGATTTGAATTTTAGGATCTAATCTGATATATCCTTCATTATCTTCCGACTCATAGACAATATCATATTTCAAATGTTCATGAGTTAAATCATAGTTCTTAGGAATTTTAATAACCCACATTCTATCTGGCTTAAATTCTTCAGGAAGATCCTCAAGATATGATTCTGAATCTGAGTCAAATTCAACATCCTCAAGGTCAGTAATTCCACCACCTGAATACCAATAAATATATTCTCCAGGATGTACAATCGCAGTTACAGATGTCTCTTTGAGTGCTTGATAGCCCTCGTGATCATCAGTATTGGTGTCGAAATAAACAATACCTTCTGAATATCTAAATACGGTAATGGCTCTACCATCACTATCTTCTCTTCCATTTTCAGAAATTTGATGCTCATTTGCTAATAGTATGGCAATATCCATATCGTAATCAATCAGATCACCTGTAGTTTCTTTATGCTCTTGACATGAAAGTAAATAGGTAGCAAGTAAGACAATAAGTGAGCGAACTTTTATGGATTTCATTAGGCAGTAATTTCCATAAAGGTAAAAAAAAATATGATTTTATCATTTGATAATATTTCCCTTTTTTTTGAAGTCCGTATTATAATGTTGAGGGACATGGATATCATCTTTTTCATTTATTTAGATGAAGTTTCTTAGAAAAGTCAATGCCCAAAACACCATCGGATTGTCGATCATAAGGTCAATAAATTTTGCCCACCATCTTCCCAATAAGGACTTTAAGATTACCTTGCCAAATTCCTTTTTGTAAGCATGACCCTCAAAGAACATTTCCGAAAAAATATCATCCTAGCATTTCCTGTTGTCATAGGTCAATTAGGTCATATCACAGTAAATGTTGCTGACAGTATGATGGTGGGTAGAGTAGGTGTTGTCCCTTTGGCGGGAGCGACTTTTGCAGTAGCCATTTTTGTTGTCTTGATGCTTTTCGGTATTGGCGTGAGTTACTCCATTACTCCATTAGTTGCAGCTGAAAACCCGGCGAATACTTCTAGATTGAAAGGGTTTCTTCAAGATGGGTTTTTGATGAATTTGATTTTAGGCTTCTTGCTAGCTCTGGTCGGATATGCTGCTAGTTTTTTCCTTCAGTATTTTGGTCAAGAACAAGAAGTAGTCGATCAAGCAAGACCTTACCTGAGAGTAATGAGTCTATCCTTGATTCCTCTGATGGTTTTTCAAACATTTCGTCAATATGCTGAAGGTCTATCAGACACTATGAACCCTATGATCGTATCAATCGTCGCAAACTTTATAAACATTGGGCTCAATTATATCCTGATTTTTGGAAAGCTGGGATTCGAACCAATGGGACTTTTTGGCGCTGGAGTAGCCACATTAATTTCAAGAATCCTGATACCTATTTTGATGATTTTATTGATCCGAAAATCAATTGCTGGATTTCAATGGCAGTTTCAATACACTGGTATTAAACGCATGCTTAAAATTGGGATTCCTTCGGGGATGCAATATGTATTTGAAGTCGGGGCGTTTGGCGGAGCGGGAATTATGATTGGATGGATAGGAGCCAAAGAACTAGCAGCGCATAATATAGCTTTAAATCTGAGTGCTATTAGCTACATGGCTGCTACTGGTATAGCAGCTGCTTCAACTATTCGTATTGGCAATCAATTGGGCTTAAAGGACAAGCAAAGCTTAAGAATGGCAGGATTTACTAGTTTATTGCTAGTAGCAGCTTTCATGACTATATGTGCATTCATTTTCATTGCCTTTAGAAACTTCTTTCCAACGCTTTATGTGGATGAGCAACCTGTGATAGCTATTGCTTCGTCTCTTCTTATTGTAGGCGCTGCTTTCCAAATATCAGACGGTTTGCAAGCGGTAGGTTTAGGTGTTTTACGAGGCTTACGTGACGTAAGAATTCCAACAATTGTCACATTTTTTGCGTATTGGGTAATAGCATTGCCGCTGGGCTATTTTCTTGCTTTCACTTTTGAATTGGGGGTTTATGGAGTCTGGATTGCTTTGTCGGTGGGCTTAACTTTAGCTGCGGTGTTGAATATTTGGAGATTTAATAGACTGACTAATAGACTTGATTTTAAATGAAAAAATTCATCTCACTAGCATTCGTGTTGGCAGGAATTTCCGCATTTACACAACCTGTTCCTGATAAGAATTATAGAGTAACTATTGATAAGCCATTATTCGAAAGTGGCAAAGGACCAAGAGTATTGATCGATGAAGCGCATAATAATCTTCATAGGAAAGAGGGAGGACTCTATGCGTTCACAAGGATGATGGAAGCTGACGGAGCGCAAGTCTTTTCCAATCAGGATATGTTTACAGCATCATTATTGGAAGGGTATGACGTACTCATAATAGCCAATGCTTTACATGATTCAAATGTGGGCAATTGGAGAAATCCCTGTCCATCAGCATTTACAACGCAAGAAATAGAGGTGGTTGTAAACTGGGTGCAAAAAGGCGGATGTCTTTTTTTTGTTGCAGATCACATGCCTTACGGAGGTGCAGCACAAGATCTGGCTAAACGATTTAGCGTAGAATGGAGTAATTG
>CAYGTD010000168.1:0-7979 GCA_964352725.1 uncultured Roseivirgaceae bacterium | reverse complement strand
TGTTCATCCAACTCTCCGGCAATCTTTAATAGTACCTTAGTAAGGTAAGCAACACTGCCTCGAGTAGTACCAATGTTGGTCATGAATAGAACTGTATTCCTTGATGTTTTATTGATCTGGATATTATACTTATCCATCAGGTACTTGTTCTTGAATGTGTCCCCATCAATACCCGTTCTACCAATAAACAAGGTGATTTTTGTTGGGTCGAGCATGAACTCATCTTTTTCCCAAGCCTCTTCCATACGATTCCAGCCTACAGCAGAATCATAGTATTCATTCAGGCCACTTTCTCTATATTCATCGGGGATAAAATCTTTCACTGTGAGTACATCAAAATACTTGCTTAGAAGTGGGTTATCTATAACTTTAGCTCGAAAGACCATTGCCAGTTCCACGCTTCTTTCTACCATCTCAAATCCTTCAAACTGAACTTGCCTTCTACCTGCATCAAGTGAGGCCAGCATTTGATAGTTGGGGGAAGTGGATGTATGGGTCATGTATGCCTCTAGGAAAGTATTTTCAGATTTCTTTCTAAAGTCTTCATCCCAAATATGAACCATAGAACCTTGACGGAAACTACTCAGCGTTTTATGTGTACTTTGAGTAGAATACACTCTGATGCGCACTTTATCAGGGTCAGGAAGCATCGGCTCTTCACCTGCTTTCAGTCCTTTTATGTGATCCTTATATTGTTTTTGATATGCTGCTGATTGATACTTATCATGGAGCTTATTTGCACTGAACATTCCTGTTCTTTGCTTATACGTATAAGTGAATCCTGCAAACGCAAACCATGCTTCATCCCAAAGAAAAATCATGTCTGGCTTGATTGCCAATACTCTCTCCATTACTCGCTGTACATTGTACACCATTCCGTCAAATGTGCAATTGGTAAGGAGTAGCATTTTTACTTTATTCAATCTGCCTGCTGCCTTCAATTCCAATAGTTTCTTGGTGATCTGTTCTAGTGGAACTGCACCATAAATGGAATACTGTTCAATTGGATAAGAATCCAAATAGACTGGGTAAGCTCCGGATAGTACCAATCCATAGTGATGTGATTTGTGGCAATCTCTATCGATCATCACTAGATCACCAGGTTCTACTAGTGCTTGGAGGACAATTTTATTGGCAGTTGAGGTTCCATTAGTTACAAAAAATGTCCTTTGTGATCCGTAAGCTTTAGAAGCCATTTCTTGCGCCTTTTTCAAAGGGCCGGTAGGCTGCAATAGAGAGTCCATACCACCAGTTGTAGAAGATGTTTCTGCGAGAAACATATTTCTACCATAGAACTCTCCAAAATCTTTAATCCATTTGGACTTGAATACTGAATTTCCTCTGGAGATTGGCATTGCATGGAATATACCTGTTGGCTTTTGACTGTACTCCTTTAAGGCAGTAAAGAATGGGGTATTATACCGCTCTCTAATTCCTCTAATTATTGCCAAATGCAACTCTTGTAAGTCTTCCTTACGATAGTAAATTCTCCTAAATGTATTTAGTGTACTGTCTTTTAGATTTCCAAGAGCTGTATCCGTGACGTAATACGTATCTAGTTCTGGTCTAAACTGACTGATTAATTCACCAATTTTTGGGCCTAATTCAGCTTCAGGGACTTGATCTAGATTTATATTTAATACGTTTTGAATATATGGTTTTATGAGCGGTTTAATATTCGTAGACCTATAAGGAGGAGCATAACGAACAACAACTGCCTGAATATTAGGATTGAAGAAAAGTGCAATTAACGCATCCTGAAAAGAATGCTGTATGGTTACATTGTAAGTGAACTGGTCATTTGGATCATGTAACTCACGGAGTTTTTCATGCAAAGCAGTCTCATCTACAGAATTCAGATTCTCCAAAAAAAGCACCTCAAAGTAATTCTTTCGAGTGTTATGAGGAGAGTCATTTACCACATCTGCTTCAAGCTGTTCTCCATCATCTTCTCTTAGAGAATATGGGTTACCGCTGTAGAAATCGCTAACAAGCTGACGTGTCGTTTTTTTAACAATATGGGCTAAAACGCCATGCTCTTTATTAGCCAATGATCTGCTGAGCTTATCAATAATGGCTTTGCCTGGTATGGCGAAATATTGTTCAACGCACGTTAAGTCAGTGAGCAATCGCTCAATATTTTTCCTGTGATTGTCTTCATTCGCCGATCCTTTTCTGCAATGAGATAAGTCTTCGGTTTCATTTTTAAGTGCGTTCCAGTTGTCCAACCTTAGTTGTCCAATACTATAATAAGGTGCGCTTACTGCTTTTTTCTTACTAGTCATATTTTACGAATCGGAGTGTAGTGCGAGTCTGTTGCCTTCTGTATCGATGAAAAGGGCAAAATAGCCATCATCTTCACTGATAAGGGTCTTTTCTAGAACAACCCGACCTCCAGCTTCCTCCACTTTACCCAAAACAACTGAAAGATCCTTCCCTCCGTTTAAGTAAACCAAAGTACCTGTTTCGCTAGGTATACTTCCTTCACCTACTACAATCGCTCCACCTATTCCATTATCTGCAGGAAAAAGAGCCATGGAATAGCCTCCAGCTTCTGTGGTTTCCATTTCTATATCGTAGATAAAATTGTAGAAACCCACAGCTCTAAGTAAGTTCAGTGCTGGTATTTCAAACCAGCTTACATAGTGCCTTAGTTTTTTACTTTTCTTTCTTGTGGATGGTAATCCCATTATAGTTGTGATTAAAGTTTCTAATTGATTTTAAATAAGTCCTTTGAATGCGTTAACAGGCTGATTTTGAGTGATTTCACTCTCCTTCTGACGCAATTTCGCTAGTTTGTCAAGTTTGGTTGGTTTGATCAATGGCCCAAGAGAATCCAAATATGGAAGCTGCGCTCCTCCTTGATAGATGCCAAATACACCAATATGATCTCGGAAACTTTTCAGCGGCTGACCCAGTCTTAATAATCCAAGTTCTCTACTTCGCCTTACTCGTTCGATATCCAATTCAATAGGAATAATTTCTTCCGTACTGCCTGCTTGATAGAGTACCCGTCCGTCAGGACCGCAAACTATTGAGCAACCACTTCCGCCTGTATCAAGCCCATTGACATCAAATAAGTAGCATTGATTGACACTGGCCATGGCTCTTGCGATGGAGAGTTCAATATCACGATCGATAGTTCCTGTCATGGTTGGGTGCAGAATTACTTCTGCTCCCATTACGGATAGGGTTCTAATCGTCTCTGGAAACCACATGTCATAGCAAATGGAGATACCAAAACGACCGACATCTGGCACATCAAACACACAAAATTGATCGCCTGAAGTCACACCTACTTCGTATGGATAGAAAGGGAACATTTTACTATATCTAGAAATCACTTCACCTTGCGGATTGATGACAGATGCTGTATTGTAAATTTTGCCTGCTCTCTTTTCGAAAATAGATCCAGGAATAAGCCAGATGCCGTACTTCTTAGCCATTTTCTGCATCTCTTGCTCGAATAGTCCTGGAACTTCTTGAGCAGTGTGAAGCAATGGACCAAATCCACATAACTCACTAAAGACAACCATCTCTACCCAAGGATAAAGGTTCATAGTAATGTCCAGTTTCAGCTTCATCATCTCCACGTTGGATTGAACAGCCGAGACCTTCATTTGAATTCCTGCAATTGCGAATGGTTTCATTTATTGTTTTTTGAATTGTTTAGTATTTCTTTTTCTAGAATGTCTAGTCCTTCATTTAATTGTTCATCTGAAATGACTAGTGGAGAAAGTATTCGAATCACATTTTTGTAAGTACCGGCGCTAAGAATGATCAATCCTTTCTCTGCACAGCTTTTTACTACAGCACCACATAGTTCTGTGTTAGGCTGATTCGGATCTCCGTTTTTCACAAACTCGATACCGATCATAGCTCCTTGACCTCTCACATCTCCAATATCAGCACATCTTTTCTTAAGATCGTTGAATCGGTTCATGATAATTTCACCAACTTCAATTCCTCTTTTATTCAGGTTGATGTCTTTCATGTATTGTATAGTGGCAGATGCAGCCACACAACTTATAGGACTGCCAATGTAGGTCCCTCCGATAGTGCCGGGTGCTGCCGCATCCATTACTTCTGCTTTGCCAAGTACAGCAGCGATTGGTAATCCAGACCCCATCGACTTAGCATATGTGCTGAGGTCTGGCGTTACGCCATAGTTCTGCCAGCTAGCCCAGTTACCTGTTCTAGCAAATCCGCTTTGAATCTCATCAATGATGAGCATGATTCTATGTTCATCACAGAATGCTCTCAAACCTTCTAGATACTTCTGAGGGACAGGAATGAATCCACCTTCACCCTGAACAGGTTCAATGATTACAGCTGCTAGATTTTTAGGATCAATTAAATTCTTGCTAGAGGCATGTAAGTTCTTTAAACTTGTTTTCACAAACTCATCCATTGTTCTCCCATCGGCATATCGATAGAAATTGGGAAAAGGAATTCTATATACTTCAGGAGCAAATGGTCCACATTCGAGTTTATAGTCCACCTTACTTGTAAGTGTCATAGCCATCATAGTTCTGCCGTGATATGCATCAGTGAAACATAATACTGCTTCCCTTTTAGTTGCTTGACGGGCAATTTTAATTGCATTTTCAACTGCTTCTGCACCCGTACTGATAAGCATGGCCTTAGTCTTCTTACCATGAGGCAATATCTCTGCTAATTCTTCACATAATTTAATGTAGGGCTCATAGGTCACCACATTGAAACTTGTATGAAGGTATTTGCCAGCTTGTTCTCGAATTGCCGCTACAACTGGGGCAGGGCAGTGTCCTGCATTAACAACACCTATTCCACCAGCAAAATCAATTAATTCATTGCCGTCAACGTCGATTATAGTAGCACCACTTGCTTCACTTACGGTAGCTGTATTGAACACTCCGACACCATTCGCGACTACATTCTTTCGCCTTTCAAGCAGTGCTTGAGATTTAGTACTTTTCTTAATCATTAATTTAATTATTCAAAAAATTGACTGCTATTACTCCAAAATCCACATCAAGGTTGTACTGCTGAGAAAAATATTTTTCGATCAGTTTCTGCAGCCAGATATTGTGAGTTTTATTGATCAATCTAGATATCTGACTCGCAAGGAATACACTCAAAATAATCGAGCAAAAAAGAGAATTTAATTATTTCATAAGATAACAAAAACATCTCAGAGTATAATGATGGTGACTTAACAATCATAAATGCATATGGTTAAATCTCAACTGATTGACTCCTAGACACTTTCTTATCAATTGATAAATGATTTCTTCAAGCACTAAATAAATTTCTTAACAATTACTTGATAATCAATACTTTGTGAAGTTTTTAGGTTTCATTTTTTTTGTCGAAATTGAACCCGTAACAACCTAAACCTAACCTAAGATGAGAAGATTATTAAGTGCTTTAATGCTACTAGTCGCTATTGTGTCTGTAGCACAAATTCCTGCAGGCTACTATGATCCTGCAAATGGCCAAAGTGGTGAAACACTGAAGGCCACTCTAAACGATATCATTGATGGGCATACTGAACTGTCTTATGCAAATTGCTGGGATGCCTTGAAAGTGACCGATCGTGATCCAAACAATCCGAACAATGTGATTGGAATTTACTCTAGATTTTCCATGAATGCTGCGTTGGAATATTACAATGCTCAGGGATGGAATAGAGAGCATGTTTGGGCAAAATCGAGAGGTGATTTTGGAACTACCATGGGAGCTGGAACTGATTTGCATCACCTTAGAGCTTCAGATGTCTCCACCAACTCCGCGAGAAATAATAGAGCATTTGATGATGGAGGCACAACTTACGTTGATGGCTCTGGAAACTATCAAGGAACTACTCCTGCCAAAAGTGGATCAGGCTGGACGTGGTATCCTGGTGATGATGTGAAAGGAGACATAGCCCGTATGATTTTCTATATGGCTACACGCTATGAAGGAGAAAACGGGGAAGTAGATTTAGAATTGACTGATGCTGTTCTTTCGAATACAGATAAGCAACCACTACACGGAAGAATTTCAGTACTGCTTCAATGGCACAATGATGATCCTGTTTCTACTGAAGAGATCAATAGACATGAGGTAATCTATAGCTATCAAAATAATAGAAACCCTTTCATTGATCATCCAGAATATGTTGCTTCGATTTGGGGAGGTGGAACATCTACTCCTAATTTCACGTCAACAGCTTCCACTTCTGTTACTGAAGGCACTTCATATAACTATTCAATTACTACCTCAGGAGGCATTGGCACGTTAACACTTTCAGCTACTACACTCCCGTCATGGTTATCATTTACCAATGCTGGCAATGGATCAGGAAGTATTTCAGGTACACCGTCCTCTGTTGATGTTGGGTCACACTCAGTAGTCTTAGAGGTTACTGATGGTACAGATATCGCCACACAAAATTTCACCGTCAATGTGAGTGCTGTTGGTGGTGGAGGTGGATCAGCCACTGATTTACTTTTCTCAGAATATGTTGAAGGATTGTCTTATAATAAAGCCTTGGAGATCGCAAACTTTACAGGTTCAGCTATGTCTTTATCAGGGTATGAATTGAAAAAACAAACCAATGGATCAGGATCATGGTCATCGGGTCTTTCTCTTTCTGGATCAATAGTAGATGGTGATGTATATGTATTAGCACACTCTTCAGCTTCTGGAGCAGTGACGGGACAAGCGGACTTTACTGGATCGAGTACAGAATTGAACTTTAATGGAAATGATGCATTAGGGCTTTTCAAAAATGGAACTTTAATAGATGCCATAGGAGTGTTTGGAAGTACGTCCACATTTGGAGCGAATGTTACTTTAGTTCGAAACGCAGACATTACTTCACCCAATGCGAATTACACCACGAGTGAGTGGTCAAGCTATGCAAGTGATGACTTTTCTGATTTAGGATCGCATACCATGAATGTGACTACTCCCAATCAGGCACCAACGGTTAGTATTACTAACCCATCAGGAGGATCAACTGTTGATACAGGATCATCAGTTACAGTAACAGCTTCCTCAAGTGATTCAGATGGATTTGTTTCAAGTGTAGAATTTTTTGTGAATGGATCATCTATTGGTACAGATACTTCTTCTCCTTTTTCAATGAGTTTTACTGCTACTACTGGCAGCATGAGTTTATCAGCTACTGCTACCGATGATGACGGAGCAACAACCACTTCTTCATCTGTCAACATTACTGGAGAGGTACCTCCGCCAACTGGAGTGCTTTATTTCTCAGAATACATTGAAGGGAGTTCTAATAATAAAGCCTTGGAAATTGCCAATACATCTGGAAGTTCAGAAAGTCTTTCTGGCTATGTAGTGAAAAAGCAAACCAATGGTGCTGGAGCATGGTCTGGTGGAATTGTTCTATCTGGAACATTGGCTAATGGTTCCGTTTATGTTTTGGCTAATTCTTCAGCTAATGCAGACATTTTAGGGAAAGCTGATTTGGTAGGAGGTTCAGAACTGACCTTTAATGGAAATGATGCAGTGGGTCTTTTCAAAGATGGTACGTTGATCGATATCATTGGAGTATTCAATGATGCGACTGTATTTGCTGAAAATGTGACTAAGAGAAGAAATGATAATATCAATACTCCGAATGATAGCTACACCGTTTCTGAGTGGACAGATTTTGCTACAGATAATTCAGCAGGACTCGGATTGAGAATTGGAGAGGAAGTACCTAATGTGGCTCCAACAGTTTCTATCACTTCACCATCTAATGCAGCAGTCTTTACTGATGGTGATGCTATTACCATTACGGCGAACGCTTCTGATTCAGATGGGTCTGTTTCTGGTGTGGAATTTTTTGTGAATGGTTCATCAATTGGGACTGATGCAAGCGCACCATATTCTTTCAACTGGACAATAGGTGAGGGGAGTTATGTGCTGACAGCAGCTGCCACTGATAATGAGTCTACCACAACAACATCTGCTACTATTTCGATTACGGGAGAGGCACCAGC
>CAYGTD010000167.1:0-7981 GCA_964352725.1 uncultured Roseivirgaceae bacterium | reverse complement strand
TTTCCGAATAATTCGCTATAATTAATTTCACTTTTTAGTTTAACATCTTTATAGCGTGAAGGGACAATTTTAATCGCTTGTTGATTTTTTATTTGAGCAATGATTTCTCCTACGAACGTCAGAAAATCGTTATCGTCCATTCCCTCACTTACCTTATCTATAAGTGTGATGTTTATTGGTTTTTTTACACTTTCTAGATAGTTCAGAAATTCCTCTACCAATGTTGAGGAGACGCCCTGCCCAATTGTAACTTCTCCATCAGCCCCAATAGTGAGATCAGCAGGTATCAACCAAGGTTTGACTGGATGATTATCTTTAAATGAATTAGCAATAAAACCAGTAGGCGATTCATGTAATTCACTTTTAAGCTGTTTTGGTTTAGATAGACTAATGATCAACTTAGAATGCAATTCATTAGGATATCTCCAACATGCAAAAGCATATTTGTTTTTCCAAGTCAATTTTTCTAAAACTGCTTCTTGCTTGAGAAATGATATATCAGTTTTAATCTCTTTCACTATTTTCTATCCAAAATAGCCATTGTAATTCTGCTAATGGCCACTAATTGCTCATCATCATTCTTGATTTCGATACTCCATACGTGAGTGCCTTTACCCAGATGTATTGGAGTTACCATTCCCGTTACTTTTCCTTCTTTTACTGATTTAATATGATTTGTATTAATTTCTAACCCTACCGCTGTTTTTTTGTTCAAATCTATCATCAAAGTAGCAGCAATACTGCCAAGTGTCTCTGCTAAAACAACAGAAGCACCTCCGTGAAGCAGACCAAGAGGCTGTTTAGTTCTAGCATCTACAGGCATAGTAGCTTTGATGAAATCAGGTCCAATTTCAGTAAATTCAATTCCTACATGCTCTACCATGCACCCAATACTCATCTCATTAAGAACTTCTAATTGGACGTGATCGGGAAAAATTCTTTCTTTACTCATCTGATCGGCAAACCAAACGCATAGCAACTTGAAAAACAAGACAATTTATCTCCTTCGACATGGTGAAACAGACTATAATAAGAATGGAATGGTGCAAGGAAGAGGAGTCAACGCCTCGTTGAATGAAAATGGGAAGCTTCAAGCAATAAAAATGTATAATCATTTAAAGTCTATTCCATTTGATCAGCTATATGCTTCTTCATTAGTGAGAACAGAAGAAACAGTCATTGATTTTGTTAATAGCGGCTTACCCATTATTCCGCATTCAGGATTTGATGAGATCAGTTGGGGTGATCAAGAAGGAGTAAAAGCTACAGTGAAAGAAAAAGCGGTGTATGCGGATACTTTGGAAGAATGGCGGAATGGAAATTTGGACTTAAGTGTAGGTGGTGGAGAATCTCCCATGCAAGTCGTGGAGCGCCAAAAAGAAGCTATGGACATAGTATTAAATAGTGAACATGAAACTATACTGATCTGTATGCATGGTAGAGCCATGCGAATTCTATTGTGCTGGCTACTCAATTATCCTTTGAATTTTATGGATGGATTTCCTCATCAAAACTGTGCTTACTATCAATTAAGTGTAACGAATCAATTATTCTCTATATTAAAATTCAATGCAGTTGATCATTTAAATGGCTAAGCAAAAAATACATGCTGAAGTAGGGAAAAGAGTAATAGACCTTTCCAATCTGGACAAGGTATTATATCCTGATGACGGTATTGTAAAAGCAGAGGTCATTGAGTATTACTTAAAGCTTGCGCCAACCATTCTTAATCATATTAGAGGAAGGGCTTTGTCACTGGTACGTTATCCAGATGGAATTTATGGCGAGCAATTCTTTCAAAAACATAGGCCGGACTGGACGCCAGACTGGATTGACTATAAACGGCTAGGACAAGAAAGGAAGAAGGAATACATAGTAGCTAAGGAAGAGGCTACTTTGGTTTGGTTGGCTAATCTTGCTTGTTTGGAGATTCATCAAATTCATAGTATTTCTGAGCTAAGTGATACACCTGACTATATCGTATATGACTTAGATCCACCTGAGGATGGATCCTTTGACCTGGAAGAATTGAAGGCAATTGCTTTCAGTTTAAAAGAACACTTAGAGCGGTATAATTATCATGTCTTCATTAAAACAACGGGAGGAAAAGGATTTCATTTGGTAACTCCAATTGATGTAAAGTACTCTTTTGAAGAATGTTTTCTAACTGCCAAAAAGATTGCATCTGATTTCATCACTAAACATACGAATACTACTCTTCACATAAAAAAGGAAGCAAGGAAGGGAAGAGTTCTGATAGATATTTATAGAAATAGACCTTCTCAAACAATTGTTTGTCCCTATAGCTTACGTGGAAAGGAAGGAGCCACAGTATCAACACCTATTACTTGGGAAGAACTCAAAGATCTGAAATCTCTTTCTGATTGGAATATACAAACCACTCAAAAACGTGTGCTAGAGCTGGGTGATGCTTGGGAGCAAATTAGGGGCTGGGCTGTTCCATTGCATACAGATAAACGAGCAATTTTGGTTAAGGAAATGCCTCCTAATAAAAAGCATAAGACCCCCGACCAACTAGCTGATTATGAAAAGAAGAGGGATTTTACTAAAACTCCTGAACCCCTTAGCGTAGATAATGAAGCTCCGGGTAATCGCTTTTGTATTCAACGTCATCATGCTTCTCACTTGCATTATGATCTTCGATTAGAACAAGATGGCGTGTTGAAATCATGGGCCATTCCAAGAGGAATGCCGCCTGTTCCCGGTGTAAAGCGATTGGCAGTGCAAACAGAGGATCATCCATTAAAGTACTTAACGTTTGAAGGGGAGATACCTAAGAAAGAGTATGGTGGCGGAATGATGTGGGTATATGCTACTGGAAGGTATGAAATCACTAAGAGGAAAAAAGAAGGATTCTATTTCCGACTATCTGGAAAGCAGATTAGCGCTGAGTATAGAATACACTTAATGAAGGATAAGGAATGGTTGCTTGAGCGTGTAGATATGCCACAGCAAAATCTGCTGGAGCAGGTAATGAAACCTATGCTAGCTGATGCTGCTAAAAAAGTTCCTAGGGGAGATTACCTGTATGAAGTGAAATGGGATGGAATAAGAGCGCTTATCTATCTCAATGAGGGTCAACTGAAAATATACTCGCGAAATGGAAATGATATCACGGAACAATTTCCTGAATTGAATGTTCCTGAAAGTGCTTTTCGGATCAATAACGCCATTTTTGATGCAGAGATAGTATGCTTAGATGGCGAAGGAAAAGCTAATTTCAAAAAGGTGATTAAACGGTTGATGAGTAAGAAGAACTTTGATCACGAATCAAAACGAACTCCTGCCTACTGTTATCTATTCGATTGCCTCTATTTAGATGGAAGGTCTTTGATGAATGACCCACAGGATAGAAGGCGATGGTGGATGATTGACTCTGTGCGAGTAGGAGAGACCAACTACCGAATCAGTGAGGTGGTGGAAGATGGAAAAGCACTCTTTGATGCTGCCAAGCAACTGGGAGTAGAAGGCATCATGGCGAAGCGTAGAGAGGCCGTCTATACTCCAGGAAGAAGAAATGATGCATGGATCAAGGTGAAAGTGAAAGAAACCATGGACTGTGTTATTATTGGCTTTACAAAAGGGGAAGGAGAGCGAGAGAAGTATTTTGGATCTCTGCAGCTGGCAGAGCAGCAAGGAAATGAATTAATATATCGAGGACGAGTGGGAACTGGATTTGGAGATGCTTTGCTGAAATCCTTAATGAAGCAATTTTCTGAACTCATTCTAGAAGAGAAACCGATTGATACGGAAGCACATGAAGAACAGAAAACAATCTGGATCAAACCAGAAATGATGTGTGAAGTAGAATATTCTATGATCACTGATAATGGCACTTTTCGTGATCCTGTTTTTAAGAAATTGGTGGATTTTTAGGTTAAATTACTGTTTGACTCATCAAAGGGTTTAATTAAGAAAGTCCTGAAATGACTCTCAGGACTTTCTTGTATAAACTATAATCAATTACACTTTAGCAGTTGCAATGTAATCGTTGATCAATTCTTCTAAGATATCTAGAGGAACCGCTCCATTTTTCAATACCACATTATGGAATTGCTTTAAATCAAAAGAGTCACCCATTTCAGTCTTCGCTTTTTCACGCAATTCTAGTATTTTCATCATCCCGATCTTGTATGCACACGCTTGGCCGGGCATCACAATGTAGCGCTCTATCTCCGTCACTACTTCGCCAGTTGTCATGCCTGTGTTTTCGATCATGTAAGCAATGGCTTCTTCTCTGGTCCATCGCTTATGATGAAGGCCAGTATCTACTACTAACCGAACTGCTCTAAACATCTCAGCTTGTAATCTTCCTAAGTTTCCAAAAGGATCATTTTCATAGAAGCCAAGCTCCCAAGCCAATCGCTCTGAATACAATGCCCAGCCTTCTACATAAGCCGTAAATAGTCCAAAAGTCCTAAAAATGGGAACTCCCTTCAGTTCTGACTGAATAGCTATTTGAAAATGATGTCCAGGGATACCTTCATGGTAGGCCAAGGTTTTCATTCCAAACTTCACGGTCTCCGTCACATCTCTCAGGTTAGCATAGAATATTCCACCTCTAGAGCCATCCATCGGAGGTTGCTCATAGTAAGCCCCGGCGGAACCTTCTTCCTTAAACTCAGGCACTCTCTTTACTTCCATTCCCGCTTTTGGACGGATATCAAATGCATCATCCAAATTCGCACTAATTTCAGCTAGGATTTCATCATAGCGTTCAATTACTTCTTTCCTTCCTTCATCGTTGTTTTGAAAAAGGAATCGATCTTCTTTATTCACCGCTTGAATCACCTCTCCAATAGCTTTGGTAGTGTCATCATAACCTTGGGTAATCAAGATGTCCCACATCTCTTTCTTAATTCTGTCAACTTCGGATAATCCAATGTTGTGAACTTGTTCGGGCGTGTAATTGGTCGTGGTATTACTAGCTAATTGATACTGATAGTAAGCATCTCCGTTCGGTAGTTTCCAAACGCCATCATCGGTATTGGCTTTTGTTCTTAATTCTTCGAAATATGAAATAAGATTATCATACGCACCAAAGACAGTTGTTCTTACTTCGTTTTTTACCTGCTCTTTATATTGTTTCTTCTCCTCATCTGTTAGAGATTCTATATCAGCAATCTTCTTATCGAAATTGGTAAATAGAATATTTTTTTCTACCGGATCATCCACTTCTATTTCCAAGTTGATATCATCTGATTCTTTTTGTCCAGTGAATCCTTTCATTTCACTAAGCACCCTGTCTATTACAAAAATAGGAGGGATAATTCCTTTTTCTTCTCTGATCTTCAGCCCTTCGATTACTTGATCAAACTTGGTGTCAAATTTTGAGAGACGTATGATATAAGCCTCAACATCACTTTTACCTTCTAATTTGTGAGAGCTTTCCATCATACTTGGTAAGTTGCTCTGCTGACCAAACATTTGATTGACAGGATAGCCATGGTAGAAAAATTCTTCTCCTTCTACTTGATTACCAACAAACCAAGATAGTATGCGTGTATTGAGTTTGTTTTCTTCTGACTGGCTTTCAAAATCATAACTCAAAAGCATTTCATAATCTTCTTTCATCTTATTGAAATCTTCCCAGTTTTTGGCATCTGACACATCGTCAAGTTCATCTTTAGACATATCATATAGTACTGGAATACCCAATTGAGTAACCATTTCTGGACTACTCAAAGCCATTTCCACAAAGAGACGATCATAGAAATGTTTGATATTGAATGGTTTGAACCAAATGAGATTAACTACCCAAATGATTGCTATTGTGAATAAAAGAAGGAGGGATCTTCCGACCCAAAACTTCCAGGTGCGCTTCTTATCCATAGTGTTAAGATTTGTTTTAAAGTTGTAAAAATAGAGTTAAACTATTTAAGTAGATGTTGGAATTACTTCACTAGTTGCACCCATAAATTAGCTAAAACAAAAAGAGAAATAATTCATGAAAACATGAGCCAGTCCTTGTAACTTTCATATTGAATTCAATCAACCTATCAAAATGCCAAAGATTAACATAGACAGATCAATATTCATTAATGCGCCAGCAGAACTTGTTTATAAGTCTTTAAATGATTTTAATAAATGGCTGCATTGGTCTCCATGGCTCATTACAGATCCGGCGGCAAAAGTGACTGTGGCAGATGATAACAAATCATATGAGTGGGAGGGTGATAGAGTGGGTAGCGGAAATATGAAGGTGTTAAATGAGGTAGAGAATATCGCTATTGATTATGAACTCAACTTCGTAAAACCATGGAAATCTACTGCTAGAACCGCCTTTCAACTTATGGCAGAGAATGGTGGGACTAAAGTGACATGGACCATGGAGAGTGCTTTGCCAATGTTTATGTTTTGGATGAAGAGAATGATGAAAGCATTCGTTGGTGCCGATTATGAAAGAGGACTAGATATGCTAAAAGCATATGTAGAACAAGGAAAAATACCATCTAAATTGGATTTTGAGGGTATCTCTGACTATGAGGGATGTAAGTGGATTGGAATTAAAACAGGCTGCTCTTTGGACACAGTAGCTACTCAAATGCAAGCAGATTATGGGATGCTTTGGGGCTATGCTGAAGAAAATAAAGACTTGATCTCTGGTAATTCATTTACGATATATAATAAGTGGAGCCTTATGAAAAACAATGTGGACTACATAGCAGCTCTTCCTGTTAAAAGTATTCCAAAGGATTTGCCTAAGCAATTTACTTCTGGCACTTTACCAAGTGCACAGGCTTACAAATTGAAACATACGGGTGATTACCATCATTTAGGAAATGCGTGGAGTGCTGGCTACTCGATGATGAGAAACAAGGAATTCAAACACAAAGGAGCTATTAAGCCTTTTGAAGTATACCTAAATAGTCCGAATGATACTAAGCCGAAAGATCTAGTGACAGTGGTTCATTTTCCAGTTAAATAAATTATTCTCACTCTAATCCTACAATTTTAGGTTTACCAATATTTAAGGCTTGGAAAAAAGTAGGGGCTGCAAGCGTTATTTTAAGATTAAAAACATCTCCTTCAGGTGGGGGATTTGGAAATACAGATATGCGCATTTCAAAAGTATTGATGACCAAACTTTCATTTTGAATTCTAATACCTGCACCTAAACTCAAAAAAGTCTGTTTATACGGGTTTTCTATTCTATTTTCTCGCACATGACCTATTCCAACATTAGCCAAAGTAGCAAACCTAAACCCGTAGAAATACCACGGTTGAAACATGACAAGTTCGGAGGAAATGGTTAACAATCGATTTCCATTTAATTCATTTCCATTGATGTTCCTTAGCCTATTTTCTCCTGATATACTTTGTGAAAGTGGCACTGATAAACGATCTCCATCAAAGAAACTTAATCTACTAAATATTCTTGTGTCAGCTTTTCCAAGTGTAAAAAGAGGAGTGAAATGCCTCATGTCGATTTTAACTATTTTATTGATTTTTTGATTTGGAAGTAAATACGATCCAGATTCAAGATTGAATAGTCCATAACCAAAAGTACCAGAATACATAGAGTAGCTTGTTCTCAAACCTCTATAGTTTCTAACACCAAATTCTGTCCAGTCTTTTCCAATAAGGACAGAATAGATAAATCCTACGGGCACATCTTCTGTAATATTGAACGTTTGGATTTTCTTCGTTTTCAAAAAATTTATCTTACTGTAGGTTAGAGCGCCTAGTAGCAAGTGATGGTTATGAAACGTAATATTACTATCCGCTTTTACTGCGGGTCTTTCCAAAAAATTATCATGATTGAGCCTTAGCGCCATAGTTATATTCGTCCTAGAGCTAATCTGAAAAGATCTAGCTCCCCACAAATCATAGCTCTTTCGATCAACATCCGAATTGTTTTCATAGATTGAATCAGCAAAAATCAGGTCTTGAATCGGTTGCACATGCTCAATAGTGGCTTCTCCTAAGTATTTAATCTGGGGTGAAATAAACCCAAGTA
>CAYGTD010000166.1:0-8023 GCA_964352725.1 uncultured Roseivirgaceae bacterium | reverse complement strand
AAGCTGGAGAAAAAATAGTGGTAATGGGTGGTGACAACTACCGAATAGGCATGGGCGGAAGTGCTGTTTCATCAGTTGACACTGGTGCATTCAACCAATCATTGGAACTTAATGCTGTTCAACGATCCAACCCTGAAATGCAAAAAAGAGTGGCCAATGCTGTTCGAGCAATGGTTGAGTTAGATGAAAATACCATCACTTCTATTCATGATCATGGTGCTGGAGGACACTTGAATTGCCTTTCTGAACTGGTAGAAGAAAATGGAGGAACTATCCATTTAGATAAGCTTCCTGTTGGCGATAAGACATTATCAAATAAAGAAATACTAGGAAACGAATCTCAAGAGAGAATGGGGTTGGTGATTGGTAAAGAAGACTCAGCCTACTTAAAAAGAGTTTCTGAAAGAGAAAGAGCTCCCTATTATGAAGTAGGAGAAGCAAGAGATGATCATGAGTTTAAGTTTGAAAATCAAGGAAAACCATTGGCGTTTGATTTAAAACTATCTCATCTTTTTGGATCAAGTCCAAAGACCATTTTAGAGGATAAAACAATTTCGTCAAACTTCTCAGAGGTCACTTATTCTATTGACAAGATCAGTGAGTATTTAGAAGCAGTGCTTCAATTAGAAGCAGTGGCTTGTAAAGATTGGCTTACCAATAAAGTAGATCGCTGCGTAACAGGAAGAGTAGCTACTCAGCAAACATGCGGTGAGCTGCAACTACCCTTGAATAATGTTGCCGTAATGGCAATGGACTTCAAATCGAACAAAGGGATTGCTACTTCAATTGGTCATTCTTCTGTGCCTGCGTTGATTGATGCTGGTGCTGGTTCTAGATTATCGATTACCGAAGCATTAGCCAATTTAGTTTGGGCGCCTTTGACGCATGGATTAAAAGGGGTTTCTCTAAGTGCCAATTGGATGTGGCCTGCTAAGAACGATGGTGAGAACGCTCGACTATACGAAGGAGTAAAAGCCATTAGTGATTTTGCTTGTTCTCTAGAAATCAATGTTCCTACTGGTAAGGATTCCATGTCCATGACACAGAAGTATCCTGATGGCGAAAAGGTTTTTGCTCCAGGCACTGTCATTATCAGTACCGTTGGAGAAGTCAATGATATCAATAAAACGGTTAGTCCTGTTCTCGATTACGAAAAGACCAATTCTAAAATCATCTATATTGATTTTGCAGGAGGAGATTTCGAATTAGGTGGATCATCATTCGCACAAACTTTATCTAAGGTTGGAACAAAAACTCCAGATGCTGATCCAGAAAAGGTGATTCAATCTTTCAGTGCTGTACAGGACTTAATCCAAAAGGGATTAGTGATTGCGGGTCATGATGTATCAGCAGGTGGGTTGATCGCTACGCTATTGGAAATGAATTTCCCAAATACCAAAGGTGGACTTTCCATTGATTTACTTCATTTTGAAGAAGACGATATTGTTAAGTTACTGTTCTCCGAAAAATCAGCTTTGGTATTGCAAGTTGATTCTGATGAAGCCGTTCAGTTATTGGAGGAATCCGGAGTAACCTTCTTCGAGATAGGATCTATCACTTCAGATCGAAATGTAACAGTAACCAAAGGAGATTGGTCTCACACGTTTGACATTGAAAAGTATAGAGATGATTGGTTTAGAACCTCTTTCTTACTCGATCAAAAGCAGACTAAGTCTGAAATTGCCAAAGCGAGAAGAGACAATCGATTCAATCAGCAACTCTCCTATTCCTTCCCTAAGAGATATGATGGAAAAGCAGCTACATTGAATCTTGATTTTACTAGAAAAGGAAAGTCTGGTGTAAAAGCGGCTATCATACGAGAGCAAGGTGTAAACAGTGACAGGGAAATGGCCTATGCTCTTTGGCTAGCCGGTTTTGATGTGAAAGATGTGCACATGACTGACCTGATTACAGGTCGTGAAGATTTGAGTGAAGTCAATATGATTGTGTTTGTGGGTGGATTCTCCAACTCAGATGTCTTGGGTTCTGCTAAAGGATGGGCTGGATCATTCTTGTTCAATGAAAAAGCCAAGGTTGCCCTTGACACATTTTATGCTCGACCTGATACGTTAAGTCTTGGTGTTTGCAATGGATGCCAATTGATGATGGAGCTAGGATTGATCTACCCTGAACTAAAAGAAAATCATCCAAAAATGCATCACAACAGTTCTGGCAAGTTTGAGTGTGGTTTTGTGAGCGTAGATATTGAGGAGACCAATTCGATCATGCTTCAGTCTATGATTGGCTCCAAATTAGGTATTTGGTTGGCACATGGTGAAGGTCAATTTCAGTTATCAGGATCAGAAGCTGATTATATGATCCCAGTTAAATACTCTAACTCGGAGTTTCCCGGGAACGCCAATGGAAGTGATTTCAACACTGCAGCCCTTTCATCAAAAGATGGTCGTCATTTGGCCATCATGCCACATTTAGAGCGTTCGTTATTCCAATGGAACTGGCCATATAAAAAAGGATTAGAAAAAGCTGAAGTATCTCCTTGGATGGAGCCTTTTGCTAATGCGTTTGAGTGGGTGAAAAGTCATAGCTAAGTAAGTACGAAGCTAGTTAGCACGGTAAACCAAATCTTTTGCAGTCTAATAAATGAGTTACCTTAGAACTAGAAACCTAACTCATGAGATCGTCTACTTTTCTTTTTCTTATTGCCTTACCACTTTGGCTAGTTAGTCAGTCAGCTGTAATTGAGCAAAAACTTGAAGCGTATTTTTCATGTGGAAACTCCTTGCTAAATCAGAAAATTGATTCTGCAATTTATTGCATAAACAATGCTATAATACTCTCAGAGCAGCTCAACAATAAAAACAAATTAGCTGAAGCTTTTGAGCTAAAAGCCCTGTGGCATTATAAAAGAAGCAATTATGACAGCAGTCTTTTCTTTTACGATGAGGCCTTTGAGATCTATCAAGACCTGAATTTTGAAATGAAACAATCTAACTTATTTGCATCAAAAGCTCTAGTACTTGAAAAAAAAGGAATGAGTGAAGAGGCCATTGAACACTTCCAAAAAAGCATTTCGCTCGCTGAGAAAAACAATGATTTTGATCAAATAGCTCGATCAAATAGTAATATTGCAAATCTGTATCTACGTCTAAAAGCATATCCTGAAGCCATAAAAAGATATAGAAAGAGTCTCTCCTACTTCTCTAATGAAGATGATGCTGCTATCTCTGATGTTGCTGGCGGATATCTAGCCATTGGCACTGCATTCAAAAACATGGATAGTTTTGACTCGTCCAAATTCTATTTAAAAAAAGCCATTTCATCATTTGAAAAAGCTGATATCCCATTAGGGATGGCATTTGGATATAACAACCTTGGCAGCCTATTTGAGCTTCAAAATAGTTTAGACAGTGCCGCATACTATTATCAGGTGTCCATTTCATTGAAAACAGAACTGGGTTTTCTAAGAGGTATTCCTTCATCTCTTAAAAATCTGGGATCTCTACTAAGGAAAACAGGTCAATATACCGAGGCTAAAAAAAATCTGATTCAGGGTTTTGACATGGTCCTTGCATCAAAAGACAGCTTTATAATTCGCGACTTTTATTTTGAGCTTGCAGAGGTGCATACTGATTTAGGGGATAGTAAAACAGCAATAGAATTCTATCAAAAATTCATAGAGCTGGACAATAAGATATCCGGTGAAGAAAAGACGGCAGCTATTTCAGAAGTTGAAGAAAAATACAATAAAGCAAGGAATGAACAACAGATTGTAGAACTGAAACTGGAGACAGTAAAAAATCTCAATGAACGAAATCAAGTTCTCTTTGGTGTTGGATTACTTGCTCTCTTAGTCATTTTCTTAATTTCTCAACGAATCCAAAGAAGAAAGGCTAGCAAGATTCTGCAAAGCAAAAATGAACTGATTTCCAAGGCACTTTCAGAGAAAGAGCTTCTCCTTAAAGAAATACATCACAGGGTTAAAAACAATCTCCAGACAATATCCTCTTTACTCAATTTGCAATCAAGGTATGTTGACAAAGAAGCAAAAGATGCTGTGAATGAAGGGAAGAATCGTGTGAAGTCGATGGCATTGATTCATCAAAAATTGTATCAAACAGATAATTTAAAAGGAATTTTGTTTTCCGAATATCTTGAAGGTCTTGTAGATATTCTTTTTAGAAGTTATAATATTCGCCAAGATCGCATAAAACTAAAAACAGATATAGATCCATTGAACCTTGATATTGATACCGCTATTCCACTTGGGCTAATTTTGAATGAATTGATTAGTAATGCTTTGAAGTATGCATTTCCAGATAATAAAGAAGGTATAATTGAAGTCAATTTAAAAGAATCTGATAAAAAATTAAGTATGATTATGGTGGATTCTGGGATAGGTATGCCATCCGATTTTGATCTAGGAAATGCCACTTCGTTTGGAATGAAGCTTATACATACCTTAGCAGAGAAACTAGACGCAAAGATTCAGATTGATGGTACCAATGGTACTCGTATTCAATTCGAAATAAACAATTATAGATTAGCTTCATGACAGACAGGGTGAAAATTTTCATTGTTGAAGATGACTCTCTTATTGCTGAGGACATTAAAATGATGCTAGAGGATTTAGGCTATGAAGTGGTTGGAAAAGCCTTCAATGCAGAATCTGCACTTTCAAAAATCAAGACTGTTCGTCCTCAATTAATCCTTATGGATATAGAGCTCGCGGGAGAAATGACAGGAATTGACTTAGCTGAAATTATCAATCTTAAATATCAGATTCCGTTCATCTATCTCACATCATATTACGACAATGCGACGCTAAAAAAAGCAAAAGCAACTTTACCCGCTGGCTATATTTTAAAACCATTTGATGAAAACGATCTCAAAGTAGGTGTAGAGCTAGCATTGATGAAAGAGCAAAACACAAAAGACCCAGAAAAGATTTTCATTCGCATAGGCAGCAAACTGGTTTCAATCAATCACGAAGAACTCTGCTATGTACAATCAGACGATAACTACTGCGTACTACATATGGAGGATAAAAAATACACAGCACACCAAACGTTGAAGGAGCTTCATAAACTGGTTCAGCCTTTTGGTTTTCAACAGTGTCACCGTTCATATTTGATCAATTTTAATAAAATAACGCATATATCTGAGGACTCTGCATTCATTGACGATATTCAAATACCCATTGGAAAAACATATAGGAAGGACTTTTTCAATCAACTGAAAATTGTCTGATTTAGACGCTCCCATTTATGTCGTTCACCAAAGTGTTTCATCCATTCACTTATATATTTTTTCTTTTGGCCAATAGGCCTTTTCTAGTTTAAACGCAAGTTTCCATATTGAATAGGAATTACAAAAAAGTATATCCTATGAAATCACAACTACTATTTACACTATGCCTCTCAGCTATTTTGGGACTACATTCCAGCAAAATAGCTGCTCAAAACTATGCACTGGAATTTGACGGTGTAGATGACCAAATAAATGTGTCTACTTTAAGTACCTCTTCCAGTTTCACCTATGAAATGTGGATATATTTCCCAACTGATCCTAGTGGATTTGTGACCCTTCTTGATTTTGATAACGACCAACCATGGCTTGGCATAGCAAGCGGAACCTTTGCACTATGGGATGATAATAGTACACTATCCACTGACTTCATTTTACAAAAGGATAGATGGAAACATGTAGCAGTTACTTATGCATCCAATACTATAAAACTGTATGTTGATGGAGATTTAGAGAAAACGATAACAAAAACAATTAGTAATTCAGTGACCGGAATGACGATAGGCTTTAGTACTGGAGATAAATATTTTCCAGGTAGAATGGATGAGTTACGCATATGGAATACCGAACGAACAGTGAGTGAGATAGCCGATAATAGGTTCTCCAGTCTTGCTGGAACTGAAACAGGGCTTGTTGCATACTATGATTTCGACGAAGGGACAGGTACCAGCTTAAGCGACCTTACCTCAAATAATCATGATGGGACATTATCAGGTTTCTCAATTGACCCTTGGGTAACTGGTGCACCAATAAATATGAATGTATGGGATGGTTCTACATGGAGTGATGGCACACCTGCTAGTACTGAGGATGTGATGTTTGAGGATGATTATGATTTCTCTAGTGCAGGCTTGGAAGTTAATTCTGTTTATGTGAGCTCAGGTGCTGACGTAAACGTAAACGGAAAGTATTTGAAAGTGAATGGAGATCTTCAAAATAACGGAGATCTCACTATCTCATCTGGCTCATCCCTTTTGACAAGTGGAGATCAACTTACGCTAGGTAATGACATCAATTTTCAAAGAACTTCTACGCATTCTGGCAGTTCAGGGCAATACTCAATTGTTGGAATGCCTACCACATCAGGCAATAGAGACGCTTTGGGTGATATCGTATACCAATATGATGAAACAGAGCTGTACAACTCCACAATAGATGATCTATCAGGTGGAAATGATGGACTTGATCGCTTTTCACTGGTGAGTAGCGGAGAAAGTTTAGCAATTGGTAGTGGCTATTTCTCTGCTTTCACTGGAGACGTTTCCTTTTTAGGTCAACCAAACGCTGGTCCTATCAGCGTGAGTATCACAGACACTGATCATGATGTAGCTGGTACTACTGATGAAGAAAATTATGAGGGGTTTAATCTGATCTCCAATCCTTATCCTGCTCCGATTACGCTATCCAGTTTTATCTCCGCCAACACGTCACAAATTGAGGGAACCATCTACATCTGGGACGATGGTGGATCCAACACTAGCCGAAGAACCGACAATGATTACATCCTTGCTAATACCATGACAGAAACTGGTGGTAGTGGCAGAGTGGCTGATTGGGATGGAAACATACGATCATTTCAAGGCTTTTTTGTTCAAGCAAAGTCAGCAGGAACAGTATCATTTACTGATGCAATGAAGACCACAGGAGATAATGATGCTGATGCCTTTTTTAGAAAGGGAGATGATTATCAACTTTTAAGACTCTCGCTATCAGATGCAGAGGTTCGAAGTGAATGCGTGATTGGATCAGCTCATGATGCCACATTAGCTTATGATGAACTTTATGATGCTCATAAACCAATCTCAGCAGGCGCATTCTCCATCTATTCACTGTTAGAAAATAAATCAATGGGCATTCAAGCCATCCCTGATAATTATGACAAATCAATTAAAATAGGTTTTCAAATTGATCAAGCGGGCATTTTTTCTATTTCGGCTGACGAAAACTCTTTTAATCAGCCTACTACCTTGATAGATCATTACACAAATGAAAAGATCGATCTATCAATAGTTCCATATTCCTTCAGTAGCTCAAAAGGTCGCTTTGAAGATCGTTTTGAAATAAATTTTTCTCATAATCTTTTATCGATCGAGCCGCTTAGATTCAAAATACATCAATCTGATAAATCGTTGATCATCACCAATAGTACGTCTTCAAATAGCCCGTTCAAAATAGTTACGCTTGATGGAAAAACCCTGATCTCTGGAAGTCTGAAAACAGGAAGAAATGAAATCAACATTCTGGAAGATGGTGTATTGATACTTCGATTGGGAAACAATGAAACTCTTAAATTCTACAAAAAATAAAGTCATGACACATACAAGCAAAACATTAGTTTTAATCACACTACTTCTCATTTTTTGTCCTATCATACTATTAGCTCAAGGAGCGCCACCAGCTACCCCCATTGACGGTGGGTTGAGTTTACTATTGATAGCAGGTGGAGCCTACGGCTTAAAAAAAATAATTAAGAAAAAATAATTTAAGAATCTACAATAAAAGCGTAGAAAAAGCCTGATCTCCCCTATTTTTCAAGCTTCTCCATACATTGTTAACTAAAAAGAATTTTGAACTAATACAATCAAAATTCAATGGGGAGGAAAAATACATTTTTATTTCAAAACACTTTCCTTCTTTAAAATCATTCTTTAATTTTGCCGTCCATTAAAACGGAAGTGGTAATTGCACTTTAAAAAACAATTTGTATTGGTCTATGGTGTAACTGGCAACACGTCTGTTTTTGGTACAGAAGAGTCTA
>CAYGTD010000165.1:0-8048 GCA_964352725.1 uncultured Roseivirgaceae bacterium | reverse complement strand
TTAGGGGATAGCTATAGGATTGGCTGCAGATACTTCCAAACCGTCTGAGCAACAATCTTGTGTCCTTGGGGCGTTGGATGTATTCCGTCACTCAAATTAAGTTCAGGATTCCCAGCCACTCCTTCTAGCAAAAATGGAATGCAGACAGCATTGTTCTCTTCCGCTAGCTGAGGAAATAGTTGATAAAAGTCTTTAGAATATTCCACTCCCAGATTGGGAGGGACCATCATTCCAGCGATGATGATTTTCACCTCTGGATTTTCCTTTTTCACTGCACCGATAATCGCTTGAAGATTTTTTAGAGTCTCCTCTAAAGGTAAACCTCTTAATCCATCATTGGCGCCTAACTCAAGAAAGAAAATATCTGGAACCGTTCTAAGTACCCAATCAATCCGGCTTAATCCACCTGCAGTGGTTTCTCCACTCAGACCGGCATTGATGGTCTTATAATTGAGTCCTAATGAATCAATTCGCTCTTGAATCAAAGCTGGGAATGCTTGCTCCAAATCCAATTGGTATCCTGCAGTTATGCTATTTCCATAGAAAAGGATGACCTTATCTTTCTTCTTCTGTTCTGATGCTTTTTCCACTTTCTTTTCGGTTGTGGAGGATGCCGCATCTTGCTGATGCTGAGTTCCACAGCCAATAAGCAAAACTAAAAGTGATAGATATCGAACCCTTGTGATCATTTACTGTTGTATTATGGTGTTATCTGATTTGAATGAGTTGACAATCATTATCAACTCATTAATTATTTAGACAAAGCTAAGATACGAACATGATCAAAGGTGATCCGTATTAATTACTTTTAAAAAAAACCTAAATGCCTAACGAAACATCTATTTTAGAGCTCTCATCCATTTCTAAAATTTATAAAAATAGCGCTCGAGAAATCCAGGTTCTTGAGGATATCAATTTTAAAGTGGAAGAAGGTTCTTCTTTGGCAATAGTAGGTCCCTCTGGAAGTGGGAAAACTACCTTGCTGGGGTTATGTGCAGGATTGGATAGACCAAGTCACGGATCTATCACACTCAATCATATTTTGTTGGATCGTCTTTCGGAGGATGAAATGGCTCAAATAAGGAATCAGCATGTAGGATTTATTTTTCAAAATTTCCAATTGATTCAAACGCTTACTGCCCTAGAAAATGTGATGATTCCGCTAGAATTGAGAGGGGTAAAGAGTGCTCGGCAGCAATCAGCCGATTTGTTAGAGCGAGTTGGATTGGGTGATCGGATGACGCATTATCCTTCCCAGCTTTCTGGAGGCGAGCAACAAAGAGTCGCCATTGCAAGAGCTTTTTCTAATGAACCAAAGGTTCTTTTTGCTGATGAACCAACAGGTAATCTGGATGAAGAAACAGGTCAGTCTGTGGAGGATTTGCTCTTCGAAATCAATAGAGAAAAAGGAACCACGCTTATTTTGGTTACGCACGATTTAGAACTAGCGGAGAAGACCAATCAAATCATTCAGTTGAAAGGTGGTAAAATCATCCATCAACGAGAAGGGTCAAATAGAATTTCTGAAACTATCTGATCTAATGGATAAAAAAATAACGATAGAATCCTCAAGGTATAGTAAATCTTGGCCATGGAAAATGGCTTGGAGAGATAGTCGAAAAAGTCGAGGTAAACTACTTCTTTTTATTGCGTCCATTTCATTAGGTATTGCTGCCATGGTGGGAATTACATCCTTTAGAGCTAATCTTTTGGATGAAATAGAGCTTCAAGCCAAAAGTTTGGTAGGATCAGATGTTCGAGTTAAAGGAAGTCGAGATTTGCCTGATAGTTTGTTGCAGTCTTTTCGATCCATGTCAGCAGATTTTTCGAAAGAAAACTATTTCGCTTCAATGGTTATGTTTTCCAAAACGGGCGGAACACGATTGGTACAAGTACGGGCTCTGGAGGGAAAATATCCCTATTATGGAGCTATTGAGACTAAACCAGTGGAGGCTTCCTCTCAGTTTCAATCAGGAAGATATGCCTTAGTAGATGAGAAGATGATGATCCAATACGATGCTCAGGTCGGGGATAGCTTGAGTGTTGGGAATTTGTCGTTTGAAATCATTGGTGCGGTAACCCAAATCCCGGGACAGACGGATGTTTCATCGTCTATTTCTCCAGTGGTCTACATCCCTTATTCATATCTGGAAGAAACTGGTTTAATTATTAAAGGAAGTAGAATCAATTACGTTCACTACTTTCAATTTCCTGAGAAACCTGATACAGCTCAAGTATGGGGCAAACTAGCGACTCATACAGAAAGCAAGGGATATGATGTAGAAACAGTAGAGGAGGAGAAAAGAGAAACAGGAGAGAGCTTTGAAAATCTTGCTAATTTTCTAGAGTTGGTTGCTTTCACAGCACTTCTACTTGGATGTCTGGGGGTTGCTAGCTCTATGTTTGTCTATGCAAAGAGTAAAGTTCAGGCAGTAGCAGTGCTTAGGTGCTTGGGAATGAAAGCAAAGCAAGCGGTAGGTGTTTATCTTATCCAAGTCACCATGTTTGGGTTTTTTGGAGCATTGATTGGAAGTGTTTTAGGTCTGGGGATACATCTATTTTTGCCAGCCATAGTAAAAGATTTCCTCCCTATAGATCTTAACCCTGTTCCATACTGGCCAGCATTGGTAGTTGGCGTATTGATAGGGATTGTGATTTCCTTATTGTTCGGTTTATTGTCTTTGATCAGTCTGAGGAATATAAGTCCACTTTCTGCCATTAGACAAAGTTTTGGAGATGAAAAATTTCAGTTTGATAAACTCCTCATACCGATCATCGGTGCAATTGTGTTATTTATTTTTCTGTCGATTTACTGGCAGATTCAATCTTTCACTCAAGCGTTAACCTTCTCAGGGATTCTTATCGGAGCAATCGTTTTTCTTGGATTTATTGGGAAAGGTATCAGTTGGTTGACAAGAAAATTGATGCCTAAGAATCTGTCTTACGTTTGGCGACAAGGTTTTTCTAACTTGTATAGACCCAATAATCAAACAGTCATCTTAATAATGGCATTGGGGTTAGGCACTTCTTTTTTAGCCACTTTATATTTCATGCAAGACTTATTAGTTCAGAGAGTTTCACTCACCGCGGCTAATGATCGTCCAAATACTATTTTGTTTGATGTGCAGTCATCACAACATGAAGATTTGAAAGCACTGACGCTTGACTATGATTTACCGATTATACAGGATGTTCCAGTGGTCACTATGCGCTTACTCGAGGTGAGGGGATATACTAAAGACGAAGCATTCAATGACTCAACGGTTTCCATTTCTGATCGAGCGTATAGTAGAGAATACCGAGTGACATATCGAGATTCACTCATTAATTCTGAGACCATTGTGGAAGGTGAGTGGATACCTGAAATCAGGAATGACAGTATTTACATCAGTATTTCTGAAGGATTCAAAGATAACCTTGATATTGAGCTAGGAGATGAGCTTATTTTCAATGTTCAAGGAGCAATTCTTACCGTATACGTAGGAAGTTTTAGAGAAATAGATTGGCGAAGAGTGCAAACTAACTTTCTTGTGCTATTTCCTAGTGGAGTTTTGGAAAAAGCTCCACAATTTCATGTGTTAGTCACTCGGATTGATGAAATGATGACTTCTGTAAGGTATCAGCAGGAGGTGGTTCGAGAGTATCCCAACGTTTCGATAATTGATTTGGAATTGATTTTAAAAACTTTAGAGGACGTTTTGGGGAAAGTAGCATTTGTTATTCAATTTATGGCGTTTTTCAGCATTGGTACAGGAATCATCGTCATGATTAGTTCCATTATTCTAAGCAAGTATCAGCGTGTACAAGAGAATGTGTTGCTCCGTACGCTGGGCGCTTCAAGTAAACAACTATGGACGATTACCATAGCTGAATATTTTTTCCTTGGAAGTCTGGGAGCCATTAGCGGTATTTTCTTAGCAGCGTTATTTTCCACGCTTCTTGGTCAGTTTCTCTTTGAGTTTACCTTCATTCCTAATTTCCTTCAAATAGGAATTGTATTCTTATTGGTAACAGGAATGACTGTACTTATTGGGTTACTGAACAGCCGAAATGTAGTTCGTCAGTCTCCAATGGAAGTATTGAGAAGGGAAGGATAAAAGCCATCTATTGTGATGGCTTTGAATTTTAAATAGGAAGAAGAATCATTACTTCTTTTTAGTGAAATAATAAATGATTGCTGTAAGAATGCTGAAAATTAGTGCCAGTATTGTCCATACTAGCTTCATACCAGTATCCATTTTTTGCTTGGTCCATACATCATAGATCACCCAAATGGCACATAAGACCATTACGATATAAAGAATATTGTTCATAGGTATTAGGTTTAGTTAATAACAAGATCGCTATTAAAAAGGGAAAAAGAAAGGTCAGTCTTCACTCACTAGTTGTGCTATAGTTTACCTAGCGATAATTGTGTCAGCACTAATGGCTATTGTTCCAAAGTAGCCTAGGACTTGTTCATTTGAATTAAGATTGGTTAGATTTCCATCTACTACAGCCGGAATGGTTATGGATGAAGTGCCAAGAGTGGCTATTTGTGATTTAAGTAATTTCAAGAAATCAAATGTTCTGGAAGTGATAGATTGAATATTGACAATGATGCTGTCACCCTCTTCGTAGCTAAATTCATCAAACGTATTTGGAATGAAATTTCCATCAAAGAATCGGTCATCTTGAAGGGTAATTGATTCAGGTTCTGAGTATCGCTCGTTTCCATTATAAAAAATCCAACGGTAAAAATTGTTTTTATTCGCTGAATCTTTGACTACCATTTTCGGATAGAAAAGGGTTATTTGCTGCCCCGTATTATCAGGATCGTTCTCTTCAAATGATCTGATACTTGTACTTTCAATTTTTGTTTTTTTCGACATAACATCCCAATCAGATCTTATCTGCTCACCAGAACTTAAATTAATGACTACTCTGTACTCTGAGTTTTCATTTGCTGCAAATGGATCAATTGAGGCATAGTATCCATCATTACTATATTCATAAAGCTGGAATCCGCCATTTTTTCTTTCTACCCTTATGCTAGCATCTGTAATTGGCTGTACAGGATCTTTATCTAAAAACCCATTAGAGCGTATTAATCTGACTGATTGTGTCTGTATAATATCAGATACCCAGCCTTCTACCACAATTAGATTTTGAGATGGTGGCAGTTCAATAATCACCACTTTTTCACAACTGGATATGATTAAAAGCAATATGATAATTATGTATCTCACTAAAATTTGAAATTATAAGTCACAGCAGGGATTATAGTTCCGAAAATTGAATATTGAACAATCTCTGCTTGCCCAGGATTTGACAGTGATTCCCTATAAAAGTAAGAGAACGCATTCTGTCTAGCATACACATTATAAATGGTAAAAATCCAGTAACTTTTGTTTTTACGCGCTGATCCATCTTTTTTGAGCTGCTTGCCATTGTATTTTACCGATAAATCTAGCCTATGGTAATTTGGAAGTCGAGCATTATTTCGTTCATTAAAATGAGGAATGAAATTATCTTCAAAAACGTACTTGTCAGTAGGTAAGGTGACAGGTATACCCGTGTTGAACACAAAATTACTTGAAGCGCTCAGTCTCGATGAAAGTTTCATGTTCCACGTCGTAGAAAAACTATGAAGTTTATCATGATTCTCTAATACAAAATTTTGTTCATCATTTTCATCCAGACGACTCTCAGCTCTTGACAAAGTATAACTTATCCATCCATTCAGTTTCCCGAATTTCTTTCTGAGGTAAAGTTCTAATCCGAAAGATCTTCCTCTGCTAAGAAGTAGTTCTGTTTCTATATTTTCATTGAAAATTAAGTCAGCACCATTTTTATATTGTATGCTGTTTCGAATGTCTTTGTAATAGACTTCAGAGTTGAATTCCCATCTATTTTCAATAATATTCTTATACAGTCCCAATGAATAATGATGAGTGATCGTTGGGGTAATATATGTATCACTCAATTTCCAAATGTCGGTAGGTGATGGAGTTACTGCATTTGAAATGAGGTGAAGATATTGGGCTGTTTTGCTATATGCAGCTTTTATGGACGTGTTTTTATTAAGCCTCCAATTCAATGCTATTCTTGGCTCTAATGTCTTGTAAAAGTTAACAACCTCTCCTTTACTAAACGACAGTGTATCAAGAATGGTGGAATCATGTTTCGCTATATTTTCTTGATAAGTAAAAACTTCTCCGGGACCAAAATTGTGAAGCATGCTTAATCTTACTCCATAATTCAAGTGAATTTTCCCCAATTGACTTTCATGACCCAGATAAAGGGCAGATTCTAATCCATGCTCTTTATCAAGCTCTAGTGAATTGGTAGTAGCATCTGGATCAAAAGGCTCTCTAATGCCAGGTGCAAGTCGATGAAAAATTGAATTAAAGCCAAAATTTATATCATTGGTCTTACTCATTGTATAAGTGAGATCAGCTTTCAAACTGAAGTCAGTTATTCTAGATCTTCCAACAAATGCTCCAGGTTCTTCTGAATTTTCTACTCTGTAATTGTATTGGGAGACAAAAGCAGAAAAGTTGGAAAATAGGCGAGGTGTGAAGAGGTGATTCCATCTAAAATTGACCATTCTGTTTCCCCAGTTTCTTACAGAATTGAAGCCTGTAGTGTTTCTATCATTTCCTAAATAGCCTGATAAGTAGAATGTATTTGACGAATTTGGCCTAGAGTTAATTTTCATATTTAAATCTTGAAAACGAATCCTATTTCTTCTAACAGAAGTACTACCAAAATCATCAATGGAAAGATTGAGAAGGCTCTGCCTGCCAGATAATAGAAAAGAGCTTTTATCTTTTTTGATAGGTCCTTCTATCAACCCTCTTGCAGATAATAAGCCAATACCACCCGAGTAGCTTAGTTTGTTAGTGTTTCCCTCTTTTTGCCTTACCTCTATAACTGAAGAGCTTCTTCCGCCATAAGATGCGGGAATGAATCCTCTCATTATACGCACATCATTAACCGCCTCAGGATTAAATATAGAAATTAATCCATAGAAATGATTGGGGTTGTAGATCGTAGCTTCATCCAACAAAATTAAATTTTGATCTACATCTCCACCTCTAATGTGAATACCACTTGCATCTTCTCCTATCGCACCAATGCCAGGCTGAAGAAGAGCATTTTGGATTACGTCTACTTCACCAAGAAAATAAGGAATTTGACCTTCCGCTGACGAAATCGAAATAGTTGAAACGGATGGCACGTTGTTCGAGATATTATAGTCTTCTGATACGCTATTTATCTGAATTTCATCTAGCTGTATAATGGATGGGGAGATCGAAATTTTATGATAGATGTTTTTATTAAGTTCGATTTCTGTTTCTACTGAGTTAAAGCCAATATGAGAAAATTTGATGATATATGTTCCTTCTTCCAACGATAAAGCATAATATCCATATCCATTTGTAGTAGTTCCTAGCTTTGTCCCTACCACTTGTATGGCAGCTCCAATCACGTGCTCACCCGTTTCTTGGTTTTTTAAAATTCCATTTATAGTATAACTTCTTTTGATGTAAGGACTTATCAATAACTGATTAGATCGTATTGAGTAAGTGACTATTTGATCATTTTTTAGTCCATCTAAGAAATCCCCAAGAGTGAAATTCCGCTTGATTTTAATTAAGTTATTGGGGATTTTGTTAGAACTAAAAGCAATCTGAATGCTGTCTTCTCTTAGTTTATCTAGAACCTCTAAAAGAAAGTATTCACCAGCAGGGAGATTTAATTTTGTATCAAGCATGCTTTGTGCAAAGGATGCTGGAACCAACATTGTCAATAAGATAGTGACAAGAAAAAATCTACATTTTTTGAAGGTGAGATACACCTTGCAAAACTAATACATCAAGTCAGGAAAGAATTAGCAACCTTTGCCAGAAATTTTTACTGTATTTCCGATTTTGTTGGCTCTAAGAGTAAGCAACGTTTCAAGAGATTTGATTACCTCTTTTATAGATTTTTGATCAAACGTGGCTGTGATTTTACAATCAGCTATTGCTTTGTTTGAAAGTTTGAATGACACATCATAGAAC
>CAYGTD010000164.1:0-8140 GCA_964352725.1 uncultured Roseivirgaceae bacterium | reverse complement strand
AAGGAGGCTGTTAAAGATCTTCAATTATGGCCATGGACTACTGAAGAAATGGTTGACTTAGTAGAATATCTGAAGCTTCACAATGAATCGAATCAAAATAATCAGGTAAGCTTTGTTGGGGTAGATGTTCAGAAAATTGATAGGACAGTAAGCAGATTGGAGCGACTAATCGAAAAATACGGGTTACCCACTAGAGATGATAAAATTGTTAATGCAACTGAATTTTTTGGGTTGAGCAAGAAAGAAGCATTAGATCTGAGATCAGTTGAAATTGATCGATATGAAAAAGTAGATATATCCAATTTTACGGCAGAGGATAAGTATGAATATCATTGGCTATCTAAACATCTAAATCAGATTCTATCTGAAAAACTGGAGAAGAAATCACACCAAAACACTTACAGAGATAAAATGATGGCGCTCAATATTCTTGATCATCTAAAAGCAAACAATGAGATAAAAGGGGTTTTTTGGGCTCACAATGGGCATATTGCCAATTTATTTACTGAGAAAAAAAATAGAGGCGTTGCAGGAGGATTTCTGAAAAAATCACTGGGTAGAGATTACTTCATTATTGGACAGGAGTTTGATAGCGGAAGCTTCAATGCTCGAGTAAAACCAGTAGAGTACAGTAAAAACTATTCCAATTGGCAACTAACCAATGTGGAGGTAGGTGAGTCTCCTGATGGGAGTTTTGCTGCCAATCACAGATCTATTAGTGATCCTATTATTTTCGTCCCATTTGATCAACTACCCGAGTCGGAATCTGTCTACATTAATACCATAGGAGCTATTTATTATACCAATAAGGAAGGAGAAGAATCGGAATTTTTACGAAGAAACCATCATGGTCGCGAATCCTTTGATGCAATTATTTTATTCAAAAAATCTACTCCCACAAAGCTTTTAAAATAGAGTGAGAAATTTGAAGGTATGCTTATCTTATGCCCATGAAAGCAGCCTCACTAGCAGAAATCAAAAGAGAGTTGAAAAGTCGAGATCCTGAAGAAATCCTTCAACTATGTTTACGACTGGGACGATTCAAAAAAGATAACAAGGAACTCCTCACCTACCTTCTTTTCGAGGCTCAAGATGAAAATGGTTATATACAAGCATTAAAAAATGTGGTGGACGATATGATGGAAGAGATCAATGTGAGTCACCTTTATTATGCAAAAAAAGGACTTCAAAAAATTGTGCGATTTCTAAATAAAAGTCTTCGATATTCTGGGAATAAGAATACAGAGGTAGAAGTTCGATTACACTTTTGCCAGTCTATGAAAAACTCCGTCATTCCTATTCATAGAAACCAAACTATAAATAATCTATACAATCGTGAAATAAAGCGAATAGAAAAAGCACTTTCTACACTACATGAAGATTTGCAGGCAGACTATCAATTTGAGATGGAGCAGTTATAACTTCTTTTGAATGATCGCTATTGGTAACCCAACAGTAAGTATCGAGATAGAGATGCTAATCATTGCCTGTATAGGATCACCCTGCACCTTAGGAGCATTACTATAAGGGATAACAATTAGATACATACATAACCAAGTGATAATCCCGAAAGCAACAGCTGCTAGTAAAGAATTAGTTGTAAACTTTAGTTTGGGAAACATGAAGAAAAAAAACATCACCCAAATTCCGGCGATTAGGTAGTGAAAAGCGATACCATAGAAAGCCATTATATCACCCTTGAAAAAAGCTTTCTTTCCGAAATAGCCACTAGATATAAACTTGAAAATCAGTAACGGATTTTTTTTACCATTTAGTAAAAATTGAATGATAGAGGCAGTTCCACTTAAAGTACCAACTAAAAGTGTTGTGAGTAGAAAGGTCTTTACTTTATTCATTGTTTGTTTGCTGATAACAAGTCAATACCTGAGAAATGTGATCTAATCCTTTATCTCAAATACCACACGCATTTCAGCTCGAATCTTGATCGTTTTAAAATCAACATTGGATGAATAGTCCGCCTCCATTGCTACAGATTTGTAAGCCATATTGGAAATATTATTTTGCTGATAACCATAATCAACTTCTTGAATTTCCATCACTTTACCAATTTCCTCACCTACACTTTCAAGTAAGTAACTAGCTTTTTCCTTGGCCGCTTTCATTGCCCCAATTTTTACTTGTTTTCTATATGATTCAATCTCTGAATGCGAATATGAGTTGACATTCATGTTGTTTAATCCCTCTGGGTCTAGCATGTCTACTAAGTTGTTCATCAGCTTTAGGTCAGTCACCTCTAAAACAAAGCTTTTACTTCCCATGAAGTCATCAGATCGTTTCTTTCTCCAGTCCCAATTATAGCCAGATACATTTTCCACTCTTAAATTCTCCTCAGGAATCTTTAATTTCTTGATGGAGCGAACCAATTCAGATTCTAGCTGATTCAAATTGACTTTGTCTCCTCCTTTTTTGTATTCTTTTAATGTAATACCTACAAAGATTTCATTTGGTGTGATCTCTATCTCACTACTGCCTTGCACTTCGATGGTGCGAGTTTTAGTTGCTTTTGATTGACCAAATGAAGTGATACTGGCCAGTAAGAATACGATTACAATGCTTCTAGTAATTTTCATTTTAATTTATTTTATCATAGAGATGCATGCGAATGCAATATTCCATAAAACTAATTTGAAACTTACTTTTAGCTATCTATTTTATTATCACTCATTCTTCAGGATAGCAGCAGGATTTGCTTTGGCTACTTTTATGGATCTAAAACTAATGGTAATCACCGTGATCAAAAGCGTCATCAAGCAAGCAGACAAGAATACCCACCAGTGTAGTGGAGTTCTGTAATCATAATTCTCTAGCCATTGACTCATTCCCAAATAGGCTAATGGAATAGCAATTCCACAAGACACAATCACAAGAAGGATAAATTCTTTAGAGAGCAATCGCCAAAGCGTGAAAAAGGGAGCTCCTAACACCTTTCGGATGCTCATTTCCTTAGTCCGCTGTTCCACCATGAATGATGCAAGGCCAAATAATCCAAGACAGCTGATCAGTGCCGCAAGAACAGCAAAAATTTGTGATATGGAGGCAATGCGTTTTACTTCTCTAAACTTTTTACCATGAACATCATCCACGAAATCAAATGTGAATGGGACTTTGGGGATGTGGCTATTAAAGATTTCTTCTATCCCAGACACTGCACTAAGTGTTGGTATTTCAGGATTCAATTTCAATAAGGTAAAGTTCAGATTATCTCCTGGGTTGATGACGTAAACAGCAGGACGTACCTCACTAAATGGAGACTCCACCAATAAATTTTTTACAACGCCAATCACTTTGAAATTTTTAAACCACCGAACAGTTTCACCTATCGGTTCATCTATCTGCATGTATTTAGCGGCCGCTTCATTAATAATCATGGCGGAAGAATCGCTACTGTATGCCACAGAAAAATCTCTCCCCTCCTCGATCTCCCAATCAATTGTAGCTCCATAAGAATGATTGACAAAAAAGGTACAAAACATGGGGTTGAAATTTGGATCCATTCCCTCCCAACTAAACCCATCATTTTCATTCCATACTTCTGTAAGCGGAGCAGATGACTGGGTGAAATGGGTAACCAATCCTGATGCAAGCAATTCATTTTTTATCACAGCACTTTTACTGTAATGACCCAGAGAGGTCATCTCAATCATAATGGTTCCGCTTTCATCATAGCCTAAAGAGCGTTCACTTGCGTAGTTTATTTGTTGGCTAATTACCATAGTGCCAATGATGAGTGAAATCGCAATAGTAAATTGAAAAACAACTAAAAATTTTCTGAAAAATACGGCGGCAAGAGCATTTTGATAGGTTCCTTTTAGTACCTGAATAGCATTGAATGAGGAGAGATAGATGGCTGGATAACTACCAGACAGAAGTCCTACCACAAATGTGAAACCGAATCCAAGCAGCCAATAATTGATGTCTCCAAGAGGCATAGCAATGGATTTATTAGTAAGCGCATTGAAGAAAGGAAGTGATGCGTACACAGCAACAGATGCTAATAAAAATGCTATGAAAGCAATGAGCACAGATTCTGTTAAAAACTGAATGACCAATTGCCCTCTGGCTGTCCCAATCGATTTTCGAATGCCTACTTCTTTGGCTCTTCTGATTGACTGAGCAGTACTTAAGTTCATGAAGTTGACACAAGCTAATAGCAATACGAAGGCACCAATGATTCCAAACCACCAAACGTATTGAATAGCACCTCCTTCATATTCTCCATTTTTCCAACTAGATCGGAGATGCCAATCTTTCATCGAGTGGAGAAATACTTTGGTATCATATAGCCTCTCAGCTTCAGGAGTTTTATCGTACTTAATCCTCTCTATTTTTTCGGCAACAACTCCTATGCTGGCATTTTCTTTTAACTGAACAAATAATTGAAATGAATTGTCATTCCAAGCTGTCTTATTTATCCAGTCCGTTTCTGCGACATAGAAATCCCATTTTCCCACAAACTGTACTCTGTGAAAGCTATCATTGGACAAGATATCTTCAAACACACCAGTTACTTTCATGCTCACCTCATCATACACTTTAATGAGCTTGCCTATAGGATCTGCGTCACCAAATAAAGCCTTAGAGGTAGAGGCCGAAATTAAAATTCCACTTTCTGCGCTCAATCCTTTTCTGTTCCCTTTTATCATTTTTAATGACATTACTTCAGGGGCACTTTCACCCATAAATCCTCCACGGGTAGTGATCACAGTCTCCTCATTGGATAGTACATAATCTCCAAACCATGTAGATGGTACCACATGATCAAAATCTTCACCGTATTGCTCTTCCAATTCCAATGACAGAGGAAATGGCACTGATGTAACGACGTGGATTTCATTATTTACAGTCTGCTTTTGCATAACTCTCGCCACTCTATCAAAATTTTCATTTTCCCTATCGAAAGAAAATTCATCTGCAATCCAGAGAGCAATCAAAAGAGTGATGCTAAGCCCCATCACCAATCCTCCGATGTTGATAAATGCATATGATTTTCTTCTAATAAGATTTCTGTAACTGACTTTGAGATTGTGATTGAACATGCCGTAATAGTTGAGTTTTGTAGTTCCGCTAGCCGATTTTATTATACTTGGACGGAATAATTTTAAAATGTCCACAACCAAAAGCCTCTTGGCTTTCGAAGATCCTTTTTCCCCTTTGTTTCTTTCAAATAACTCTAGGAGGTCTCCTTCCAGATATTTGTGCAAAGTAGGATCACAAAACCATTTGAAAAACCGTAAAATCGTCTTCGGAGGAGATGATTTTGAGCCCTTCATTCTCCTACTATCTTAAGATCCAATGCAATTTTTGGTATTTCGTTGTATAGCTGATTTCGCACCTCGCGTGCATATTCAATGGCGTCCTTTCCAGATGCTGTCAGTTGAAAATACCTTTTTGGTCTACCTCCACGTTCACCTGTGGATTCACCCTCTCGAGAGGAAAGGTAGCCTTTCTGTTCCAAGCGCTTTAGTGCAGATTGAAGGGCACCAACACTTACTGATCTTGTTAATTTTTCTTCAATAGATAGCTTGATAGAAACACCGTAAGCGTCTCCAAAAAGAACACCCACTGTTAATAAAACAATCTCTTCAAATTCACCTAATTGATACTTTCCCATAGTTGTTTCCTAATTGCAGTATTGCAATTATAAATCAATAGTGGGTTAATTCCTAATTGTAGTGTTGAGTCAAACAAAAGCACAGTTTAGTGACTATTAAGATATTTTGGTGGAATCTTATTCATCTTTTAAAGAATCAACAGGATTTCTGTTAGCCACTTTCAAAGATTGATAACTGATAGTTGCAATGGCAATGCACAATGCACCTACTGTAGCGAATACAAAAACCCAAATATCAATAGATGTACTGTATGCGAAATCCTCCAGCCATTTGCTAACAAAGAACCAAGCAATAGGACATGCAAGGAGAATAGAAAGGAAAACGAGTTTGGTAAATTCGGTGGAAAAGGAAACAACTAATTCGGAAATCTTAGCACCCAATACTTTACGAATACCCATCTCTTTAATTCGTTGCTCTGCAGAGAATGCCGCTAGACCAAAAAGCCCTAGACATGCAATGATCATGGCCATTACGGTGAATAAATTGAGAATGGTTCCCATCTTTTGTTCAGATTGAAAAGTGGCTTCAAATTCCTCATCCATAAAGCTGTATTCGAATGGAATACTTGAATCTACCAGGGACATCTCCTCTTCCAAGTCTTCCAGAAGTATTTGTAAGTCAGAGGTGCTAGTAATTGCCTCCGGATCTAGTCGCATGGAATAGAATGAAAGCCCTGCTCCATAGTCCCACACGGCATCATTATGCATATTGAGTATGATTAGTGGAGCAATTTTTTGTTTGACACTATTAAAGTTGAAATCTTCAACGATTCCAATTACCTGAAATTCATCTTCATTACCAGAAGCCAATGCCACCGATTTTCCAATAGAAGAACTGAGATCTTGAGTAGACCAGCCTAGCATTTTTACCGCCTCTTCATTGAGAATAACTCCGTACTTATCTGTAGGCCTAGATTTATCAAAGTTTCTTCCTGCGGAGAATTTCAATCCTAATAAATCTAAGTAATCTCCTTCCGTGCGAAGGTTGCTAAGTTGTACAACTGGACTCTCTGGTTCAGCGTCTCTATACCTATCCCCTGTCCCAATGTTTGGAGGAACGCCAAAAGACTTACCCACTTGAGTAAAGGATGGATTAGAAGCAAGTTTGTTTTTTAAGGCCTCTGTTCCAAAACCCAACTGTTCAATGTTATGAATTTGAAGAATATTGTTCTTGGAAAAACCAATATCTAATGAAGAAGCATGAGAAAGCTGTTTTTGCACAAAGAATGTGCAAATGATAAGGGCAATTGAAATAGTAAATTGAAAAACAACTAACCCATTTCTAATTCGCTTTCCTTTGAATCCTTTACTTATTTTTCCTTTAAGTGTCTCGATAGGGCGGAAAGAGGAAAGGTAAAAGGCAGGATAACTGCCAGCTAAAATCCCAACAACTATAACAAACACGGCAATAGCGAAATAAAACAGTGGATTACTTAAATGTGGTAAAAGCTCAATGTGTTTGTCAGCTAATCTATTAAACGTCTCTAGAGAAAGCTGAACAAATGAAAAGGCTAATAGTGTGCTGAGCGAAACAAAAAGAATAGACTCTATAATAAACTGACTTAGCAAAACACTTCTTTGTGATCCTAATACTTTTCTAATCCCTACTTCTTTTGACCGATTAGTAGATCTGGCAGTGGATAAATTCATGAAATTGATAACTGAGAGAATAAGGACAAGCAAACCTATGGCACCAAATAATTTTAGAAATTGAGGGTTTCCTGTTGCTCCGAAAGGATGAGAGGCTGGTGAGCCTGCAATGTATACTTCGCTTAATGGCTGCAGCTCCAATTTCCATGGATTACCTCCTGTAAATTCTTCTACTGTTTGATTGAAGATTCGTGTAGTAGTCGGGGGTGCCCACTTCTCAGGGATTACTTGAATAGCTCTTTCTAGAGCAACAACATTAGTGCCCTCTTTTACTAAACCATAAGTAGCGAATGCATTCCAAATCCATTTCCACCCATGCATTTCCATCATTTCAGATTGACTTTTGAGTGACACCAGCATATCAAATTGGATATGAGACTGATGAGGAACGTTAGCTAGGACACCTTTTATCACATAGGTATCCCAAGTACCATCATAGTCTTTTACTTCTACAGTCCTATCAATAACTTCTGCTACATCAATGTCTTGACCAAAATAGCGCTGAACAGTCTCCAATGTCATGAGCATATTCATAGGTTCTAATAGAGCCGTTTTGGATCCATGAATAAACTCGAAAGAAAATACATCAAAGAAATTTTCTTCAGCAGCGTACATTCTCTCTTCTTTAAATGAATTGGCTTGCCCATTAGTACCAGAGGAAATTGTTTGTGACCCTAAGCTAAGCAAGCGAGTTATTTGCTCAAATTCGGGAGCGTCTTCTCGTAAAGCTGTTGCCACATTAGGGCCTGTATTCGAGATCATTTGACTCCAATCTCCCCAAATATTAGGTTGATTTACCCGATAGATTCGATCTGCTCTTTCATGAAAAGAGTCATAGTTAGTTTCATCATATATGTA
>CAYGTD010000163.1:0-8183 GCA_964352725.1 uncultured Roseivirgaceae bacterium | reverse complement strand
CTCTTTGAAGATCCTTTAAGTCATCATCGATACTAATGCCGAGCTTAAGAGTAGATGCATCAGACATGAAATCAAACAGTGATTTTGGGTACCCCATTTTGTTCATTCTGAAAAGATATGCATCATCCATGGTGGATAATTGCACCATGGCTGTGGGATTATATTCCCCTTTTTTGAAGGTTGGTTTTTTCTCGGTATCGAATCCCAATACTTGGTGATTTCGAAGTTCTTCAATGGCATCATCACATGCCTCTTCTGTTTCTATGACATGTATTTGTCCTTCGAAAGCAAGTAAAGGAAATTCCCTTAACTCTTCTTTGGTTAACGTTTCTGGAATTGGATTAAGCACTCTTTCCTGCTATTTTTTTGATTTTATAACCTGTATATCCTACGAGCATTGTCATTAATGGACTGATGATATTGAAGAAGCAATATGGAAGGTAGGTGAGGGTGCCTACTCCAAGAACTGTTGCATGATATGCCCCACACGTGTTCCACGGAATGAGTACAGAAGTGACCGTTCCGGAATCTTCGAGTGTCCTACTCAAGTTTTCAGGAGCTAAACCTTTTTCAGCATATGTGTCAGCATACATTCTTCCTGGCACTACAATCGCCAAGTACTGATCTGAAGCGGTCAAGTTGAAGAATACACATGTTCCAACAGTAGATGAAATAAGCGAGCCAGTTGAATTAACCATCGAAATAATGGACTTAGCAATTCTTTTGAGCATACCAGCTCCTTCCATTACACCGCCAAATATCATTGCTGAAAGTATAAGCCAAATTGTCCCTAACATACCAGCCATACCCGAGCCACTCAATAATCCTTCATCATCTAAAACGGCATTTCCAGTGGTGAAAGAGATATCCCCAAATAATGCTTGCATAGATCCAATAAACCCTTGAGTAAACCTTGGAAGACTTTTGTTTAATATGTCATAAAGTTTACCATCAAAGCTGGATGTCGCCGCTACCTCGGCTACTAAGTCTGGTTGGAAAATTAAAGCAAACACAGAGCCCAAAAGTGTTCCAATGAGTAATGCTGGAAGAGCTGGCATCTTTTTTACAATAAGTACCACTACCAGAATTGGCACAACAAACAACCAGCCCGAAATATTGAATTTAGAATCTATTGCAGCTAGAATGGCTTCTTTTCCAGCTATTGCGCCATCTGCAGAATTGGTAAAACCAATGATGAGAAAAATAACAAGTGCCAAAACAATGGATGGTACTGTGGTGATGGTCATGTACCTAATATGAGTAAAGAGATCAGTTCCAGCCATAGCAGGAGCTAGGTTGGTCGTATCTGATAGTGGGGACATTTTATCTCCAAAATAGGCTCCTGATAATATTGCTCCAGCCACAAGTCCTTCCGAGATTCCCAAAGCTTGACCAATACCGATCAACGCAATCCCAACTGTTGCGGAGGTGGTCCATGAACTACCAGTTGCTATGGAAACAATGGAGCATACAATACATGCGGCGACTAAGAAGATAGTGGGGTTCAAAATCTGCAGGCCATAATAGATCATTGCGGGTACTACACCGCTTAGCATCCATGACCCGGCCAAAGCACCAATCATCAATAGAATAAGAATAGAGGCCATTGCTGAGCTGATGCTTTTGACAATTCCATCTTGAATTTCTTGCCATGAGTAGCCAATCTTTATGGCCATCAAAGCTGCTACGCCGGCTGATAGAATCAATACGATCTGATTAGACCCACCCAGCGCTTCACTTCCGAATATTCCCACATTTATGGACAGCAGTAGGATGAGGAAGAAAATAGGTATAAGGGATTGAATTAAGGTAGGTTCTCGCTTTGTAGTCATGTTCTCACTTTGCTAATTCTCGAAAATAGAACTTTTTCAATTAGCAGAGTAAAAAAGGAGATGATAAAGCATAGATAACCATGAAGATTAACCGGCTTTTCTCGGTTTTCTATAAGAATAATAGCCCAATACCGTTTTGATAGATTCCTTGATGGCAGTATTGATTGGTAGTAATTGACTTCCAAGATCAGGATCAATACCTCTCAATTGATGATAATAGTTGCTAATGATAGGTGTGGTTCTTTTATTAGAGATGTGTTCATTTGCTTTTGCTACAGCATCTGGTAGATCTTCTTTGATGATCTTGCAAGTAACCAATTGTGCTTTGCCTCTGTTATCTAGTGATGCAGAAAAACCAAATACCCGGCAGATTAATCCACGGTAGTCATATTGGCTGCAAAATCCACCAGCATCTTTACTAAGGAAAGGAGTCAATACATTACAAATAGATTGATCTGGATTTTCCTCATAATAAGCTAGCCATTTTTCTGCTTCTCCAGTTTTATATAGATGATAACCCAATGGTAAGAATTCCAAAATAGTGGCGTGGATATCTGGTTTTTTACAACAAAGGCCACAGCCACTACGGCATCCTAGTCCTGTAGCTTGCTGAAAGGTGGCTACATCCTTTTCCAACTGGCTGAACAACTTGCCAACCAACTGAACTTTTTTGTAAATGGACATTCGTGCTTTAAAGCACAGTAAAGATAATCTCTAAATGAATTGCTTAGCTAGCTAATTTTAAGAAATCAATTACGCCTGTGTTAACCTTTGATTTCAGTGTATTTAGGATATTATATAATCCAAAGAATGTTCTATTGAAATAGATGAAATGTCTTGAACCTCTCGCTTGAAGCCTACTCATTTCCGGATTTTTGGCAATTTTCTCTCCCATTTCATAGATGCTTTTGAAATAACTATCATCTCCAAAATCAAAGTGTTGATCATTGAATGGGCGTGACAGTAACCTAATTAGATCGGTAAACATTTTTGTGACTATTGCTTCATCTTTAGCTGAATCAGAAGGCCTGATGATTTCTAAATCTTTAAAAAGTTTAGTAACTAATGCAGGATTATCCAACGATTCTTTCTTCGCCAGCTCAAAATAAGCTTCATAAAAGTCATCTGGAATTCGTTTGATACACCCAAAGTCAATCACTCCAAGATTGTTTTTACTGTCAATGATAAAATTACCCGGATGTGGATCTGCGTGCATCATTTTTAGAGAATGCATCTGATGCATGTAAAAATTCCACAAGATTTGTCCTAATCGATCTCTATTTTCTTGAGTTTGCTCTTTTTTCATCCAAGCACCTATCGGCTCTCCTTCAAGCCAACTCATGGTTAATATCTGTCGAGCGCAAAGTTCTGGATAGTATTTAGGAAAAAATGTTCCTTCTACTTCTTTACATTTTTCAGCAAACTCCATGGATTGTTCTAACTCCAATGAGTAGTTAGCTTCCTCAAGAAGCTTCTCCTCTACTTCCTTCATGTAAGGCTCCACTTCCTTACTTTTCACTTTCATTAGTTTAAGGGCAAATGGCTTAGCCAATGCTAGATCACTCTTGATGCTATTACCAACACCAGGATATTGCACTTTTACAGCCAATTGCTCTCCGTTTCTTGTAGCCTTATGTACTTGCCCCATAGAAGCTGCATTTGAGGCTGTTTTTGAAAATGTATCAAAAAGCTCACTTGTATCTTTTCCTAGATTTTCCCTAAATGTCTTCTTAACTAGAGGGTAAGAAAGAGGAGGAGCACTATACTGAGCCATCGCAAACTTATCTGAGTATGCTTTTGGCAAAACATTTTGATCCATACTCAGTAATTGAGCCATTTTCAATGCACTTCCTTTTAGCTCGCTTAGGGATTCATAGATATCTTCCGCATTGTCCTTATCCAGTCCCTCCTGATCTAATTTTCCTTTGAAAGCCGCTTTACTGTATGCTTTCACATAATTGACTCCTACTTTCGCCCCAGTGCTTACGAACTTACTCGCTCGTTTCACTTTCCCCATGGGGATTCTATCTAGTTCTTCACTCATCTATTGTGCTGTGTTTTTTGAAAAGCCCATTCTTTGTAATAAAAATTTACCTAAATCAATGACTGACTCTAGGGCAGGTATATGTCCTAAATCAAAAAGCGTGCGTGTTGACTTTTCAATAAAAGCGTCTGTATCTTCAGTCCCATCAGAATTGTCTTTTACCCAGAAGTAAATCATACCCACGCTGTGTTTCCACAATGCTTTTCTATATCCTGACTGAGCTAACTCCTGACCCTGTTCAGGGATAAAATTTGGTGGAGTTACCCATTCTATTTTTGAATGATCAATAATCTTGGAGGTATTAATTAAGAATTTAGACATTGGACTATTTCGTTTGTATAATAGTCGATACTGTATGTATGAACGATCTTTTTTAATTATTTCGAGCAGTGTATACAAGAAAGAAAGATGCTTTTCACGACCCACCATTTCTTTGAAGTCATCGTCTTTGTGGAGAACGTCTAACGTTTTTCTGTAATAATCTTCCCATATCGATAACTCCACTTTTTCTAGGGAACCAAAGTGCTCAAAGAATGAAGCATCCGTGATCTTAAGATAATTAGTCAAGATCCTAACTGTTTTGGGAAGTTTTGCTTCTTCAAGAAGATAATCCTGAAATCCTTTTTGGATGGAAGATTTAGTCACTGCTTTTTTTGCCATGATTATGAAATTTTACGTTAAGAGAACCTCAAAATCCTACTAATGGTTTTGAAATTGCTGATTTTATTTCAGATAATTATCTAATAATTATAGTGAACTTATCATAAGTCATGATTAAGGTTGTCTTTTGATTTAAAACTCTGCAACTTTATCCGATGCACCGTCATTTCTTAGCCTGTTTTTTTACTTTTCTTGTTCCTTGGATCGGTTTATCCAATTCCACTTGGAATCAAGCGAATAAGACAAAAAAGGCTTCATTAATACTTAATTGGTATACTTCCGCTCCATTTATTTACGAAGATGGAAATGGTGACTTGATGGGTATAGAGTATGAAATGATGAATTTGTTCAAAGAGTATCTTATGAGCAATTATCAAGTAGATTTAGAATTGAGGTGGGAAAAGACAAAAGATTTTGGAAATATTTTAGAAAGAGGAAAAGATAGTCTGAAAGTAAATGCATTCGGTGTTTCTGCACTTTCCATTACCGAAAATCGACTTAAAAATTATCAATTTACAGACGCATATCTTCCTGATATTAGTGTTTTGGTTTCGAGCAAAGGCACTCCCATTTTTAGTTCCTATGACGAAATTGATCAGATGTTTAGTCAGATGGATGCTGTCACAGTAAAGGCCACAAAATATGAAGAGTTTTTAATAGAAATAAGGAATCGATTCAATGTTGATTTTAAAATAGAATATATCAGTAGTGAGCAAAATATTTTAGATCAAATGAATCAAGGGGTTGATAAATTTGGATTCATCGACCTTCCTCAATATTTACTGCTAATAGAAAGTGGTGGTGAAGTAACACGTCAAAATTTCTTTACCATTCAAGGTGAAGGATACGGATTTTTGGCTCCAAAAAATAGTGACTGGATAGCGCCGTTTAATGAGTTTCTGAAAGAAAAAGATGAGGAAGTACAGTCTATTATATCAGCCTATCTAGGTGATGAAATACATCGGTTTATTGATAATATTCAGGCTGGTGAAGAACTTGGAACCTCTATTCTCATCAAAGAAAAAGAGCTCCAAAATGCATTAATTAAGAATGCGAATTTGAGCTTGGAAAAAGAGATGCTGGAGAATAGACTCCTTTCCATAGGAGTAGGAGCTACGAGTGTTTTACTTATTGCAATTGGATTCCTCTTCTATAAAAATAGAAAAAAGACGCAGATACTTTTAACTCAAAGAGAGCAAATTGAAGAACATGAACATGATATAGAATTAAAAAATGATCAATTATTAAATAGAAATTCTCAATTGATGGCTCTCAATGAAGAAAAAAATAATTTAGTGAGAATTTTAGCGCACGATTTAAGATCTCCTTTAAGTCAAATTATAGCATTTTCTGATATTCTGGGAAAGACTAAAAGTAAGGTAACAGATGATGAAAAATTCATGCTTGAACAGGTAGGAAAAAGCGCCATCCATATTAATGGAATGGTTACCAAAATCCTGGATGTTGATGGTCTTGAGGAATCACGTTCAAAAGTGATAAGGGAGCGATTGGATGTGAGGACTGTCGTTAAGGAAATTGTATCTCGCTACACCTCTCAAGCAAATTCTAAGGATATTAATATTGAGATGATCTTATCCGATAAGTGGTATACAATATGGACAGATCACTTATTACTGACTTTATCGCTAGAAAACCTAATTTCTAATGCGGTTAAATTCTCTCCTCCAAAGACAACAATTACAATAGAAGCAATATGTGAGTATGATAATGTGGTTTTCAAAATTTCCGATCAAGGCCCTGGATTTACGGAGGAAGATAAAAAACGTATTTTTAATCGATATCAGCGATTGAGCGCACGACCTACTGCCAATGAAAGTTCGACGGGATTAGGTCTTTCTATTGTAAAGAAATATGTAGCTGAATTGAAAGGAGAAATTTGGCTGGAATCAGAAGAGGGGAAAGGCAGTACATTTTTTGTGAAGTTGAGTGCTTAGTATCAATTGTCCATTTTGGATTTATCTATTCGTCTAAATCGAGTAATATTACATTCAATTAAAACCTAACTATTATGTTAAAAAAGATATTAATGGGACTAGGAGTCCTCGTGTTGGTTTTTGCTTTGTATTCAGTATACGTTCTCTTTATTGCAGATCCAGTGAGCCCGCCTGATACTGTTTCTTATTCAGATAAGGGTATAGATGTCATGGTGGAATACAGCAGACCTTTCAGGAAAGATAGAGCCCTTTTCGAAGGTGAGGGAGCATTGCAGCCATATGGTCAATATTGGAGATTGGGTGCAAATGCTGCTACGGAAATAGAGTTAAGTACTGATGTGAATTTTGGAGGTGAGGCACTTGAAGCAGGACGATATAGAATGTATGCCATACCCGGAAAAGATGCTTTTAAAATTGGATTAAACACAGAACTAGAAGTATTTTTTGGAATAGGAGAGCCAGATTATAACTTAGATGTTTTGGTGGTAGATGCACCAGTTACCATGAAAAGTGAAAACACAGAACAGTTTACGATTAGCTTCACAAGTGATTCTACTGCTATTCAAATGAACTTTGATTGGGGAAATACTTCTTTTAGTGTCCCTATTACAAATCAGTAATATTTTATGAAAAAATGGGTTCTTATTCCTGTTTCCGTTCTCATCTTATTAAGTATTACCTACTGGATGATTGGAAAAATTCAGTACCGATTGAATGTAATGGATGTGGAGGAATATGAACCCATTTCTACTTTAAAAGTTCCGGAAACCTTTCTTACAAAAGCAAAATTTCCATTCATTGATGTGCATAATCATCAATGGACTATGCCTATTCAGAATCTGGACAAACTGATCATCGAGATGGATTCACTGAACATGGGAGTGATGGTCAACCTTAGTGGCTTTAGAGGTAAATACTTGGAGTGGTCACTTGATAATGTCAATGAGAAGTATGATAATCGGTTTGCGTTATTTCTTAATATCAATTTTGAAAATCTCGACGATGAAGGATGGCCTGAAGAACCACTTCAAATGCTAGAAGATGCAGTTGAGCAAGGAGTAAAAGGACTCAAAATTTACAAAGGGTTAGGACTTACTGATAAGGACAATGAAGGTAACAGAATAGCGGTAGACGATGAGCGCTTAGATCCAATCTGGGCAAAGTGCGGTGAGTTAGGTATTCCTATCTTGATTCATTCAGGAGAACCTAATTCATTTTGGAAACCAAAGGACAGATATAATGAGCGATGGTTAGAGTTGAAACAATACCCAAGCAGGTATCGTGATCCCGAGAAGCTTCCTTCTTTTGAAGAAATCATGGCGGAGCAGCACCATATTTTCAGGAAACATCCCAATACTACGTTTATAAATGCACATCTTGGCTGGTTTGGAAATGATCTAGCGAGGCTTGGAGACTTATTTGATGAATTACCAAACGTTTATACGGAGCTTGGAGCTGTTATTGCAGAATTGGGTCGTCAACCTCGATTTGCTAGAGATTTTATGATTAAATATCAAGATCGGGTAATGATGGGAAAAGACACCTATAAAATGGAGGAGTACTATACCTACTTCAGAATTCTAGAAACGGCTGATGAATACTTTGACTATTATCGAAAACGTCATGCCCACTGGAAAATGTATGGACTTGATTTACCAGACTCAGTGCTGAAAAAAGTCTACTATCAGAATG
>CAYGTD010000162.1:1098-8260 GCA_964352725.1 uncultured Roseivirgaceae bacterium | reverse complement strand
ACCAATTTATCAGCTGGGAAGTATTTCTCCATTCCTTCATGCGCTACACAAATAGTTTTCACTTTTTTTGAAAGCCACTTATTGGTTAATCCAGCGTATGAATTTTGTTCTTGAATTAAAGTTGGAATTCCTTTTTTAGTAGCAGCATACAATAGTGGACCACTGGCATAGCCTCCTACTCCAACCACAACATCGGGTTTGAATTTTTTTAGTAGTACCCTAGATCTAAGAATACTTGAGCATAGTTTGAACGGGAACATCAAGTTATCAACAGATAACTTTCTTTGAATACCACTAATCCAAAGTCCCTCTATCTCAAACCCAGCTGCAGGTACTTTCTCCATTTCCATTTTTCCCTTCGCACCAACAAACAAAATCTCTACAGATTGAAGCATATCCTTTAAGGCCTGTGCTATAGAAATAGCAGGATAGATGTGCCCCCCTGTGCCTCCACCACTAATCATTACTCGATATGTTCTTTCCTTTTCGATTATGCTGCTTCTTTATATTGATTCCCAATAGATGCCCCGAATGCATCAATTTCTCCTCGGCTTACACTTAAAATAATTCCTAGTGCTATTCCTGCAAATAGTTGTGATGTACCTCCCATACTGATAAATGGAAGTGTTAATCCAGTAACAGGCCCCAGTCCTACCGAAACTCCCATATTCACCAGCGCTTGAACGACAAGCGCGAAACTCAGTCCAGCGGAAAGAAGTCCTCCATATGCCCGATCATTTTTTTCAGCCGCTTTCATTCCTCTGTAGAGTAATGCCAAATAGAGAAAGAGCACGATGATGCCGCCGATCATTCCATACTCTTCAATAATTATCGCATAGATGAAATCTGAGTATGGGTGAGGCAAGAAATTTCTTTGATCACTCTGCCCTGGACCTTTCCCGAAAAGACCTCCGGATGCAATAGCGACATAAGCCTGTTTTGCTTGATAGGGTGTATCACCCTCTACAAAATTTTCCACTCTACTTAGCGCAGTACCAGCCCTTTGTCCAAGCATAAGTGCTACTGAACCAAACATCACTCCGATCACTACCAACATGGCTAGATACTTCACTGGAACTCTACCAATAAATAATATCAGCATGCATGTGAGAAATAGTAGTATGGCAGATGAGATATTAGTCAATGCAATTAATCCGCAGATGAGACCAATCCAGAAAAGCATTGGAATTAATGCTTTTTGAAAATCATCTATTGATTTCTGTCGCTTGGAAAGCATGCTTGCGAGTGTCACAATCAAGGCTAGCTTAGCTAAGTCAGAAGGTTGAAATGCTTGATTAATTATTGGAATAGTCAACCATCGAGAAGCTTCATTAATGTTGGTGCCGAATAGCCATGTGAACAATAAAAGTGGGACACTGAGCCAAAGAACTAAACGAGATATTTTGGAATAATAGCGATAGTCGATTTTATGTGCCAACCAGATAGCTCCCAGGCTGACAATAACCAAAACACCATGTTTTATTAGATAATACTCCGTATTACCATCCATCATCTTGTAAGCAAGACTTCCTGTTGCACTGTAAACAACTAGAATACTGAATAATGAAAGTATAAGCACGATGAACCAAATCACCGGATCACCTTTCAGGTTTTTGTATGCCCAATCTTTTACTTGATTCATGATAATAAACGATTAGGTTGAACCATAAGATTTGTATTTAGGCAGAACTGCATTTCAACTATATTTTGTGTCCCTCGATATGTCAATATGAACTCAATTAGTGACATTAACTTTTGATTTTAGTTGATGAACTGCCTCTTTGAATTTCTCTCCTCTATCCTCATAATTTTTGAATAAGTCGAAGCTTGCACATGCTGGAGAAAGTAAAACAGCATCTCCCTTACTCGCTAAATTATGAGCTTGCTCAACAGCTTGCGTAGCACTATTTACTTCTACTATTTTCTTGACCTTTCCTTCGAAATATTCGAGCAGTGCTCGATTATCCTTTCCTAGACAAACAATCGCCTTCACTTTTTCTTTTACCAGCTGCTTAATCTGATCGTATTCATTGCCCTTATCAATACCTCCTGCAATCCAAATAATATCCTTCTTTACTCCATCTAGTGCATAGTAAACCGAATCTACATTGGTCGCTTTGGAATCATTGATATATGCTACACCGTCAATTTCATCTACAAATTCTAATCGGTGAGGGGCATTTTTGAAGGACTTCAGCCCACTCAAAATTTTCTCGATAGAAACCCCCATACAAAGCGAGCTAAGTACAGCTGCCATGCTGTTTACCATGTTATGCTTTCCAATGAGAGAAATCTCTGAGACGGGAATCTTGTGATTTTCATCACGCTCCTTGTATTGATAATTGAAGATCAGATGATCATTTTCAAGGTATGCACTTAATCTTTTATTGGCAGAAGTAGACATTGCAAACATGCAAGCCTCTACTTTCCTTTTACTAATCTCTTCCTCAATCAAATTAGCATCCGTACAATACACAAAAGCTTCTTCGCTTGTCAGATTCTCAACAATTCTGAATTTCGATGACACGTACTTACCAAAATCGTATTCATAGCGATCTAAATGATCAGGAGTAATATTTAGAAGAACAGCAACATCTGGCCTGAAATTTACAATGCCATCTAGCTGAAAACTACTGACTTCCACAACGTAATAATGATAGTCCGCTTCAGCAACTAAAGCAGCTAGACTTCTTCCTATGTTCCCTCCCAAAGCCACATGATATCCCGCTGTTTTAAGCAAATGATAGGTTAAAAGAGAAGTAGTTGTTTTCCCATTAGTCCCCGTAATCGCAATCATCTTTGCCTTATCTATGAATCTATAAGCGAACTCTATTTCGGAGATAACAGGTGTTTTTTGAGCAATCAATTTCTTTACAAGCGGTGCAGAATCGGGAATACCTGGACTTTTCACCACTATTTCAGCATTCAATATTTTAGACTCGGTATGACCTTCCTCCTCAAAATCGATATTGCTGGTTTTAAGCATTCTTCTTTTTTCATTTGGAATGGTTCCAGCATCGGATACAAATACCTCATAGCCTTTTTTAAGGGCTAGGATTGCAGCTCCAACACCACTTTCACCTCCTCCTAATATGACTATTCGACTATTCATTTTGATAAATTCATTCCAATTGAAAATCTTAACACTATTTTGTTATTCTTCTTTATATACTTTTCTATCGATGATTGAATCGAAGCACCTAGAATAGAGTGAAAGAAGATCATATCCTTCCTTCAAAAAATCTTTTATGAAAGCGATCTGACGTTTTTTATTAGCCATATCTAACTGATCCAAAACGAACAACACTTCATCTATTTCATCCTCAAGCTTGTCCATGATCATATTGAACTTCATCTCGGTAGGAGCTGCTAGAAGTTTAGCAAACTGAGCATCAATCTTTCTGGCGCTTCTAATGACAGCCGAAGTGGCATTGGTAAGACCTCCTGAAGGAATAAGTTCAGAAAGAGTGACTGCACTTTTCTGAAACTTCTCATTTAAGTTATGTAATTCTAAAACTGTCATTTATCTGATTTTTAGTGTTGCTAAGGTGAAAATGGCGAGGAGGATTCCTACAGTCCAGAATCGAGATACGATCTTAGCCTCATGGAGTCCTTTCTTTTGATAATGATGGTGAAGTGGTGACATCAAAAAGATGCGCTTTCCTTCTCCTAATTTCTTTTTTGTGTATTTGAAATATGTGACCTGAATGATCACAGATAAAGTCTCTATCATGAATACGCCGCAGAATAGTGGTATCAATAACTCTTTGCGGATGACGAAAGCAAGAACCGCTATAATTCCTCCTAGAGAAAGACTTCCTGTATCTCCCATGAATACCTGAGCTGGGTAGGAATTGTACCAAAGGAATCCGATGCAAGCTCCAACGAATGCTGTACAGAAAATCACGAGCTCTCCTGAGTTAGGTATGAACATGATATTCAGATAATTAGCAAAAATGGCGTTACCAGATAGGTAAGCAAAAATGGCCAACGTTAATCCGATGATTGCAGAAGTTCCTGCTGTTAAGCCATCCAATCCATCTGTTAGATTAGCTCCATTGGAAACCGCCGTTATGATAAAGATTACAATTAATATGTAAATGATCCAGGTATATTCAGTCATTCCGAACATCAACCATTCATAATTGAATTCATTATTTGCGATGAAAGGAATGGTGGTTGTCAGCGACTTCACTTCTTCAGAAGTTTCTACCAAGTATTCTCTGATTACCACATCTTCGTGAAAGACCATTACAAGTCCTACAAAAAGACCAAGACCTATTTGGCCAATAATTTTGAATTTTCCACGAAGACCTTCTTTGTTTTTCTTTTTTACTTTCAGATAATCATCCAAAAAGCCAATAGCTCCCATCCATAATGCTGATACTAAAAGCAATATGATATAGATATTGCTAAGATCAGCTAATAGTAGTGTAGGGATCACAATGGCGGAAATAATGATAATGCCGCCCATTGTAGGCGTCCCTTTCTTCTCCATTTGTCCTTCCAACCCCAAATCCCTAATTGACTCTCCGAGTTGATACTTTCTCAACATTTCGATCAGTTTTTTTCCAAAAGTGATCGTGATGATAAGTGATAGCAATGCTGCCATGCCTGCTCTGAACGAGATGTACTGAAACAGTCCCGCTCCTGGGAAGTCTATTTGATTTAGGTATTCAAATAAGTAGTTCAGCATCTTAATTCAATAACTCGTTTAAAATTTCTCTATCGTCAAAGTGCTCACGCACCCCATTTATATCTTGATAAGTCTCATGACCTTTACCGGCCACTAGGATTATATCTTCTTTGCCAACTAGGTTACAGGCAGTTCGGATCGCTTCTTTCCTATCTTCAATTACCATAACATTTCGTTCCAATGATTTTGGAATTCCTGTTCTCATATCTTCTAAAATGGCTTTAGGATCTTCCGTTCGTGGGTTATCGGAAGTAAGAATCACTTTATTGCTCAGTGTAGCAGCGATTCGTGCCATCTCAGGACGTTTCGACTTATCTCGATCTCCTCCACATCCCACTACAGTGACTAACACTTCATTTTTTGTCCGAAGTGTTTCAATTGTTTTTAACACATTTTCTAGTGCATCTGGCGTGTGTGCATAGTCTACAATAGCTAACACATTAGCACTATTATGTATTTTCTCAAATCTCCCACTAGCTCCTTGAGTAACGGAAAGGCTGCTTAACACATCTTCTTTTTCTTCCCCTAGTAAAACTGCCACAGCATATGCAGTCATCAAGTTATAAGCATTGAACTCTCCGATGAGATGAAACCATACATCAATGCCTCCAACATTTAATTCGAGCCCTTGAAGGGTGTTGTGGACAATACGAACCTTGAAATCAGCCATAGAATGAATGGCCATTTTATGCTTATCAGCTTTCGTATTTTGAAGCATTACATTTCCACGCTTGTCATCTACATTAACTAGCGCAAACGCATCAGAAGAAAGACCATCGAATAGTAATTTTTTCGCTGCTATGTATTCATCGAAAGTCTTATGATAATCTAAATGATCATGGGAAATATTAGTGAATACTCCTCCAGCAAACTGAATACCAGCAACTCTATGCTGAACCAGTGCATGAGAGCTTACTTCCATGAAGCAATGGGTACATCCACTATTGACCATTTTTGCTAAAAGCTCATTTAACTGTACGGCATCCGGGGTAGTGAATTTAGTGGCTAGAACTTCCTCATTGATCTTGTTTTCTACCGTAGAAAGTAAGCCAGCAGTATATCCTAGATTTTGAAAAAGCTCATAGAGTAGTGTTGCACAAGTTGTTTTCCCATTCGTTCCAGTGATCCCAACTAGCTTAATTTTTTCTGAAGGACGTCCAAAGAAATTGGAAGCAATAATCCCCAATGCTTGTGCCGGATTGTTGGTTTGAACAAACGTAATGTCTTCTGGCTGATTAGCTGGAAGTGTCCCGCACACCACAACTGAAGCACCTAGTCCAATCGCTTTTTCAATATAGTCGTGTCCATCAACTGTCAGTCCTTTGATCGCTACAAATAGAAATCCTTTTTCGATTTTTCGTGAATCAAAAGCAATTCCAGAAACAGCTGCCTCTCGATCTCCCGTCAGGGACTGAAGCGAAACACCAAACAATATGTCTTTTAGTGTTTGCATTAGCTCATCTGAAGTTTAATGGTGGAACCTTTGATTATTTTCCCGCCAGGCAATAATGACTGAGTAGATACTCGCCCTCTTCCATTGACATCTACATCCAGTCCTAAATTTTCCAGAACATAGATCGCATCTCTAAGGGTCATCCCTCTTACATCTGGAACCGACTCATATTTCACATTATTTCCTTTCCAATAAACAGCTTCATTGATTACTTGCGTTTTCACCCATTCCAATTCAGAATCTGAGTGATTAGAGATCCCTAATTCGTTGCAGATCATCATCAACTCATCTTGCTTTCCTGCTTTGATATAAGGGAAAACTCCTGAAACTGCTAGTTGCTCTTGTGTACCAATCTCATGCATATCCAGCTCCAATGAGTAGATCTTATCTGCTATTTCTTTGAATACAGGTGCAGACACATCACTACCATAGATTTGGTAACCTTTTGGATTGTCAATTACCACAATGCAGCTATACCTTGGTGCTTCGGCAGGAAAATAACCTGCGAATGAGGTATAATATTCCTTCACATATCGTCCATTCTTAGCCTTTTTAGCCGTACCTGTTTTCCCCGCAATTTTATAATGACTGTGATTGATGTTTTGAGCTGTTCCTCTTTCCACTACGCCAGCCATCATGATTTGCAATTGCTGTAGTGTTTTAGGTGAGCATATTTTTTTATTTATGATTTCAGTTTCAAATGTCTCCACACTTTTATCCGCTCTTAGCACACTTTGCACAATCATCGGTTTTACCATTTTGCCATCATTAGCTACTGCATTATAAAGCGTCAGCATTTGTAAAGGAGTCATTCTTAACTCATAGCCATGTGACATCCAAGGAAGACTCACCCCACTCCAAGTACTGTCTGATGGGTCTTTGATATAAGGCTTCCCTTCTCCTGCCATCTGAAAATCTAGCGGCTGATGAAGATTCATTCCCTTCATGTAATCAATGAATTTGTCTGGGTTATTTCCGAAATAATGCGAAACGAGTTTTGCAACGCCCACATT
>CAYGTD010000162.1:0-1088 GCA_964352725.1 uncultured Roseivirgaceae bacterium | reverse complement strand
CTCTTGTACGGTGAGTTTCCCAAAGCCACCAGGTTTATGATCCCTCATGGTTCTATCGAAAAACTCTAAAGAACCATCTCCAGTATCAATAGAATCAGTCAATTTGATATCTGTTTCTTCTAGCAAAGCAATCATACTTGCTAGCTTAAAAGTGGAGCCAGGCTCACGAGAGCCCTGACTACCTACTGCATAATTATATCGTTCATAGTAATCTCCATCACTGTTTTTACTTAGGTTAGAGATTGCTTTAATCTTTCCTGTTTTGACTTCCATTACTACAGCTACTCCATAGTCCGCATCGTGCTTTTGCAGTTCATTCAGCAAAGCAGATTCCGTTACATCTTGTAAATCAACATTAATGGTTGTTTGTACATCATACCCATCAACTGGTCTGATCTCAGTGCCATCATAAATAGGCTTCCAGCCACCTCCAGCCATCTTTTGATACAATCCTTTTCCGTTCACTCCAGCTAATTGCTTATTGAAACTATATTCCAATCCAACTACACCTCTGTCTTGATCATTAACATTACCAATGGTGCGTCCGCCTAAATGAGAAAAGGGTAGAAATCTTTTTTCCACCTTTTCAAATATGACGCCTCCTCCTAGTCTTCCTTCTCGGAAAATAGGCCAACGCTCCATGAGCTTCTTATCTTGATAGCCTACCTCTTTTCGGCTAAGCGTTAAATATCTTCTTCCGTCTTTTCTTGCTTTATCGATTTTCCTTCTATACTGCGACGGGGTTAGGTCTTTATAGTATCTGGAAAGCAAATAGCTCAGCGAGTCAATTTTGCTGTTGTATAACGTATTAGATGATAAATAAGGATCAAAAGCCAAACGATAGAATGGAAGTGAAGTAGCTAAAAGACTACCATCATCTGCATAGATATTTCCACGAGTTGCCTTCACATTCATCACTTGAAGGCCGAGTGTTTCACCTAGACTTCTCCATTGCTCTCCTTCAATGTATTGCACCTTAACCATACGAAACACGACAGCACCTGCTACCAAAAAGGTGAGGATGAATGCGATTCGTACGCGGAATACTATGTCTCGTTTGATGCTCATTTAAATAGTCGACGGCTTTT
>CAYGTD010000161.1:0-8272 GCA_964352725.1 uncultured Roseivirgaceae bacterium | reverse complement strand
GTTTGAGTATAGGATCACTGGTAAAATGGGTATTAAAAAAGCATAGTTGATCCTTTTGAATTGCTCCAACTAACAATTAGATTGAAATTTGATAAGGTATACATATAGCAATATATTAATTGTAAAAAAGCAAGAATCAGCTGTCCGATACCTTTTCCTTAAGCTCAATTATATCCCTCACTAGTTTTTCATTGGTTGCAAACAAGACACCTTCTTCATTCATAAAGGTAGTTTGAGGATTGTTCAAAGGCAGAAGCTGACCATCCGCACTAGATACCCATAAGCCCAGCTCTTCAAAGAAGAGTCTGGTAGCTGAAAAGTCCCAAATACTGCCACCTCCCTGTGATTTTTTGGGAAATTTGAAATAGCAGCCCTTAGGAGATGTCATCACTCCTATAGCATTGCGAACAGCACCAAAAGTGACGTTAAGCTTAATGGTATCTGTATCGTGTCTATTTGCTACATTATCTAGATGTACTTTTACGGCATCATAATACTTCTCTGTAGGGAAGCTTCTATCCATGTAGACATGCATAGAGGTAGAAGAGTCTTCTTCTCTAATGAATGACGCATCATTTAATAGGACACCCTCTCCTTTCACACTGGAAAAACATTGCATTAAATCAGGGACATACACCACGCCTATTAGCGGATCACCTGCCTGAGACACCAACGCTATGGAAACGGCATATCCTGTCACTTGCTCTGTAAATGCGAGTGTGCCATCCATGGGATCTATGCACCAGAAATAGTCTTTCGTGATTCTTGATTGATCATCAGCTAATTCCTCCGTTAACAATCCGAGATCATAGTCCTGAATGGACTTATTCAAATGACTCAAAATCATCTTCTGCGCATTCATGTCTACTTCCGTCACAATCTGTGAAGCAAGACTCGTTCCTGTGAATTTTATGGAGTGCGCATGCTGCTGATCAATTTGAGATTGAATGTATTCGCCAGCATTTATAGCTGCTGTTTTAGCAATTGAGCTAAGCTTTCTTAAGTCGTTGATCGTCAGCTTCATCATATCGCTAATTCGTCCATTACTTCCTTGGTAAGTCGCTCACTGTAGGGATGCATTTTCCAATGTCCTGGACTCCATCCATCTAGGAATCGATAGAAATCCGCCCAAGCGTATTTGTACAACTTGCCCCACTCCTCTTTAAGTTGTTGAAAATCAATCTGTTTTGGTATGACCAAACCAAGTTGCTGGAAGTATTGATCTAGCAATTCCTCTTCATACTTTTCAGCTAGTATGTCCTCAAAGCAGCTACTAATCAAGTAAACCACATCCTTCATTCCACATCCTTTTCCTACATATTGAAAATCTATAGCAGCCACCTCATTTGTTTTACTAAAACAGAAATTGGCCAACTTGGCATCTCCATGAACAAGTGTTTGAAATTGAGCATTACTTAATTGCTGATCAATGTCCTTTGCGGCATTCTTCAGTCTTTTGTTACCCATCTTTTCCAGTTCATCAGGTCTGGTATCCAGGTGCCAATAGGTTCCTGTGTCCCATAATCCAGCAGGATCAACTCCCATAAATGTTGCATGAAAATGAGCCAACCATCTAAGACAATTTTTGGCATCCTCTAATGTAACAGTAGCTGGTTCCAAACGGATGTGAAAATCACTCTCATCCAGGTCTTCCATAATGAGTAATATGGCATTATCAATCTCTGAGACATGAAGAAGTTGCGGTATTTTACAAGAATCGGTGGTTTTGGAGGAAAAATGCTCGTACCAATTTCGCTCTATCTGGTAAGATTTAAGCTTTCGCTGATGTGAAAGTTCGGTATTCCAACCTCTAGGATGATTTTGATTATCAGGCCATTGAATATGTTTCGCAATAACTCTAGCATACTTTCCTCCTTTCAAAAAAAATCGTCTAATCTCACCATATCCACTCCATAATGTTTGTACCGATGCTGAGCTGATAATCTCAGTAGCTTGAGTACATCTTATTATTTCTTGTTCTATGTTCATTGTGAATTTTCTTCTGCTATTAAAAGTAATTCGTGTCTTTCTAAAAAAGAGCCACACTATTTTGAGAAAATATTCTTTGTTCTCTTTTCTCTACTTTTTTCTTGACGAAAAGAGTAGCAAAAAAGTCATGAAGATTTTAAGTCTTTGCCCACAAAGCCACCCCCACCGCGCCAAATCTCTCTTCAGCCTTCTAGAGGGATTGGGTCTTAAGACTTTACTTAATTAGCAAACCGAAACTTCATGTACTTGATCTTCTCGCCCCGTTCTGTCCAGATTTTTTCATATTTTGTTTTTATACCAAAATGTTCATCTAAATAAGGGGAGTCGTATAGATCAAAGGTGAAATCATGATCTTTTATCTTAAAATCGGTAAGTACTTGTAAAGTATAATCGAATAGCTCCGAATTATCTGTCTTAAACTTGAACCAACCATCTGGCTTTAATAATCGCTGATATCGTTTAAGGAAAGTGGCGTTGGATAAGCGGTGTTTCTCATCTCTATCCTTAGGGCGAGGATCTGGAAATGTCAGCCAAATTTCGCTTATTTCAGCCTCAGTAAATAAGCTTTCAATTTCAATGATATGGGTACGCAAGAAGGCGACATTATCTAATCCGTTTTCCATGGCGTATTGGCTTCCTTTCCACACACGATCACCCTTTATATCCATTCCAATGAAGTTTTGATCAGGAAATTGCTCCGCAAGCGCTACAGTGTATTCACCCCAACCACATGCCAGCTCCACTACTAAATCATGATCATTTCCAAAGAATTGTTTCCAATTCCCTTTAATCGTTTCATAGATAGGCTTCCCCTCTTCAATTACATTTTTGCTTACCTTGTTTTCGGCAAACTTGTCAAGCTTATTTTTCTTTCTCACAGGTATACATTCTAAACATCAAAATTGATCATTTAGGATGGCAGATGGAACTTAAATGGTAAAAGAAATTTCATTTTAAATATCAGCCTATTAAATTACTTGCATATCAAAAAACCAGTTATACTCATGAAAATCTTTGCTTCTGTTCTCCTAGCTTTTTCTTTTCACTTTATCAGCGCACAAGAAACCAAAATAGCAAAAACCATTGACGCGCTTACTGTCAAGTGGGATAAAAACGCTATTACATTAGAGTCCTATTCAGGACTCGGTCAATTTTGTGGTGAAAGTGCCTATAGAAATGAAATCATAGAATTATTAGATGAAATCCATCATTATGACACGTTGCTTTATGGTATTGTCAATAGAAAATTTGATGCAAATGAAGATAAAGAAGCAAAAGCCACTATTGATGATATCAGCACATTAGAATCAGAATATACAACTCAGGCATTCAAGAAATTCATTCACCAAGAGTGCAATACTTACAATGACATTGAGAAAAACCTAGGGAAAAAGAAGGGTAAGGAATATGAAAAAGAGGTGAAGAAATTGGAGAAAGAATTAATCAAGTACGTAGAAGAAGTAACGAAACGCATTGATTTGATTGATGAACATATGCATCATTTGCATATTGGAGAGTAGCTATAGATTCTGAATCTCAGCTACAACAAACGTACTTCCAGTAACCAAAATGATGTCATTGATTGAAGCATGTTCTTTTGCTTTAGCAATGGCATCATTTACATTTTCATGCTGCTCACCTTTAAGATCATGCTTGAATCCTTCGCTAGCTAGCTGACTTGCTTCCAAAGAGCGCGGTACCGATGATTTTGTCCAATAAACAGTAGAAGATGCTGGAAAGAGATCGAAAATGGGTTTAAGCGCCTTATCCTTTACCGTGCCAAAGACAAGGTGAAGTGCACCCTTCTTTTCTATAACTAACTTGTTTATTTGATTAAAAAGGATTTGAAGACCTTCTGCATTGTGACTTACATCTGCAATAACCAATGGAGATTCTTCCAGAACCTGGAATCTTCCCTTCAGGCCAGTTAACTCATTCATCTGAGTCAGTCCACCTGAGATATCATCATCACTAATTTGCCAATTTCGATCTCTTAAGATATCAATGACACTCAATATTCCATTCAGATTTTTTAAAAGATAATCTGGGGAATAGCTATTGTGAAGCACAAAATTGTAGGCCTTAGCTAATCTCAAGGGTGCATTTTCATTTTTGGCTTTTTCTTCAAAAACTGGATACGACTCGGGATGATACTCTCCTATAATTACGGGTATTTTTTTCTTAATGATTCCCGCTTTTTCAAATGCTATTTTAGCAATGGTATCGCCAAGCATATCCACATGATCAAATCCGATATTGGTAATTAGGGAGACTTCTGGAGTGATCACATTAGTACTGTCCAATCTACCTCCTAATCCTGTTTCGATCACCGCAATATCTACATGAGATTCAGCAAAGTAATGAAACGCCATTGCTACGGTTACTTCAAAGAATGAAGGCTTAATTTCTTCAATCGCTGGCTTTATTTGTTCTACAAATTGAATCACGAAATCCTGATCAATTTCTTGCCCGTTGAGTTTTATCCGTTCGGTAAAATTCTTGAGATGTGGAGAAGTATATAGTCCTGTTTTATATCCTGCCGATTGCAGAATAGCCGCCAAACCATGTGCGCTTGTTCCCTTTCCATTGGTGCCAGCAATATGGATGCTTTTGAATTTATCTTGAGGATTATCCAAGTATTCAAGTAGTCTGATGGTATTGGATAAATCCTTCTTATAAGCAGCTTTACCTACTCGCTGATACATAGGGAGCATGGAAAAAAGATACTCCAGCGTACGTTCGTAGGTCATTTCGAGGTAATAATGAAAGTAAGAGTACCCGTAGAAAGTGGTGCTGCTTTGTAATCCACTGTTTTACTAAATGTGAGCTTTTGTACTTCTTGACGGTACTTACGCTCTACAGCTGGAGATACTGTACTTGTTAATACCTCAATTTTTACCAAATATCCATCTCCATCTACTACTATTTTGTATACAATTTTACCTGTCTGATCTGAGGTATCGTCAGGTTTTGGCTTAAAATCCCAAACCCACCCAGCCAACGAAAGGCTTGCGCCCTCATCGCTTCCTTCTGAGCTACCCTGACTACCATAAATCGCTCTTTGATCAATGACTGGTTCTTCTTCATCTTCTCCCTGTCCTTCCCCATTATCTATTTCTTCTACAGGTTTCTCGGTAGGCTTTTCCTCTTTCTTGGTTTCTTCTTTCTTCTCTGTAGGCTTCTCAACAGGTTTGGCTTCCTCACTTTTTGGCTTAGCCTCTTCCACTTTCACAGGAGATTCTATGTCTTCTGTTACTATTTCTTCTATCGCTTCTGCATCTGGCTCAGCTTGTTCCTCGCTTTCTGTTTCCATCACTTCTTCTAGTGGTTGCTGCTCTTCTTCCATTATTTCTTCTTCTACCACTGGCGCTTCCTCTGAAATTTCAGGTGGTGGTGTAGAGGATGAAGCTCCAGCAGAAGTTGTAAAGCCAAGTTCAATTCCATATTCTGGAATGGGGGGATTTGGTGCTTTCCAAGCTACTAGGAAATAGAATAAAACAAGCATCACTAGCTGAACTGCTACTGCAGTGATCCAACCTATTCGTTTATTTCGCTCTTCTTTTTTGTCTAGCTCCTCCATTATTCAGGTTTTGTAGCAATGGAAACTTTCGCTTTTAGCTTGGTAGCTATTCCTGCCACCTCAACTAAACGCTCGACAGGGACAGACGCATCACAATGTAATACTACTATTCCTTCCTCACCAGATAAGCTACTCATAAGTGTTGTCTCGACAGCTGATCTACTTATCTGCTGATTATTCACAAAGTATTTGAGATCCTTCGTGATCGTAACACTTACCTTTTGCATTACTATTTCTGAGGATTTTGATGACGGCAAGTTCACAGGTAAACCGGAAGGAGTAATGAAAGAAGCTGTCAGCATGAAAAATATCAACAATAAGAAAATGATATCTGTCATAGATGACATACTGAAACTTGCTGAAACGGTATGTTTAGATTTCAAATTCATAGCTTCCTACTTCTTTGGTTCTTGAAGCAAATCAATAAAGTCAATTACATTGGATTCCATCGTATGGATCACCTTAGATACTTTGGAAACAAGGTAATTGTATCCTAAGTAAGCAAATATTCCTACGAAAAGGCCTGCCGCGGTTGTAATCATTGCTTCATAAATCCCTGATGAAAGTAGTTTGGGACTTACAGCACCTTCTTCTTGTGCGATGGCTATAAATGCTTGTATCATTCCTGTAACAGTGCCTAGGAATCCTAACATAGGAGCAGCACCAGAGATAGTGGCCAGCAGATTCAAATTTTTCTCCAATCGGTAAATCTCTAGTTTCCCTACATTCTCAATACTTGTCTCAATATTCTTTAAGGAATTGCCAATGCGACTTATCCCCTTCTCAATCATTCTTGCCACTGGCGTTTCTGTATTCTTACACAACATTTGAGCTCCGTTTATATCTCCAGAAATAACCAATGACCTTATCTGATCTTTGAATGATTCGGGCGTTTTGGATGCTGCGCTCAATGTCCGCTTTCGTTCCACAAAAATGTAAATGGAAACAATCCACAACAGTAGTATGGGAATCATCATGTATCCCCCTGTTAGAAGCAATTCTAAAACAGATATTGTTTCTTCTTTCTCGACATCCAATAGGGAGTCTTGCATAACACTCAGTAGCATTTATTTCTTCTTTAAAATGAATTGAGGAATGAGTTTCCCCATTCCTCAACTTGAACGTAATATGTGTTTGAAAAGTGTCTTAGTATTTCAAAAGCCAAACTTTTGGTCCGTATTCTGCTTTAAAACCTTCTACGTATCCTTGTGCATCAGCCAATGATGGATAGCTACTTATTGCAACTCTTGTTGTTTTCGCATTTCCAAAAGGAGGTATTAAAGTTGGACTTTTTCCGGCAGCTGCTAATTCATTAGCGTAATCGGCAGCCATATCCTCATCCAAGAAACTTGCAATAATTACGTGAGTATTTCCTGTTCTATCCACTATTGAATTTACCGTTCCAGGCGTGGAAGGATTTGCTTTCACAGGCGCTTTTTTCGCTGGTTTTGGATCTACCTTAGGCTCTTCTTTCTTTTCTTCAGGTTTTGTTTCTGGTTTTTTGGCGACTGGCTTCTTTATTACTTTTTCTGCTACGGGCTTTTCGTCCTCAGCAAAGAACGTATTATAAGCAAATAAAAATGCTAAACCAAGAGTCACAAAAAGAACAACTCCTATTATTACTAATCTTGAAAACTTGCCTTTTGCCTCTTTACTATCAGCACTAGAAAAAGAAGGATTAGCTGCAGCTTTATCATCATGTACGTCTGAGATATCATCTTCATTGAATGCTTTGAATTCATCCTCATCTATGCCATCACTATCAAATACTGAATCAGTCATTTCTTCACTCAAATCTCCGTCATCACCAGTATCAAAATCGTCAAACGATTCCTCTTCGTAAAACTCGTTGAGTTCTTCATCAGAAATTTCATCATCCATCGCTGCTTCCAACTCTTCGTCACTTATTTGATCAGGAATATCATCACCATCATCAAAATCTTCTGGAATATCTAAGTCATCTGACATGTCTGATGTGTCATCATCTGGAGTTTCCTCCATTTCAGAACTCATGTCACTCGCGAAATCATCGGATTCATCTTCAGGTGATTCGTCATCTGATGAACTGTCAGAGTCATCATCCAACGCTTCATATTCTAATTCTGGTAAACCAAAATCATCATCGTCATCACCGAAAAAATCGTCTTGTTCTGGGTCGTTATTTTTATCGTCTGTAGCCATAGTTTGTGTTTTGACCGAACCAAGATAAAATAAAATTCATTATTAGGAAATTTTAATTAAAAACGATACTTCCCACCAATTTTGAAAGTAATCCCTCTTACTGGATATCCTATATAACGTTCATACTTATTATTAAGTAAGTTATTAGTATCAATAAATACAGATGATCTATTGGTTATCAGATACTTAACTCCCATATTTAAATCAATGATTGTTGGGAGTTTCTCTCTATTAAAAGCAGCACTAGATGGAGCTTCTATACCTAGAAGAGAAATAATATTTGTTGAGAAAATTACTTTTTGATTGATATTATGCGTGGTATTTAGGCTAAACTGTACAGTCGGAAGGTGCCATGGTTTGTCAATGGTTTCCAATGTATAGCCATTTATTTCTAAGTTGGCCCTATAGTTAGAAGTGCTACTTGGAGAATACTCCGCTCCAACCTTTAATGAAATAACCTCTGTGTTTTCCGTATCATAAGCCAAAATGAATCTAGAGGAGTCCTGAGTTGAAGGTACATAG
>CAYGTD010000160.1:0-8307 GCA_964352725.1 uncultured Roseivirgaceae bacterium | reverse complement strand
TTTTGTTTAGCTAGTGCTTCGTTTGAAAGGAGTGCAGCTAAAAGTATTAGAATCTAACCATAAACCGTAATCACCAACTTTCTATTTCCACCATGGTCTCGATGCTCTCCAAGGTAGATGCCTTGCCATGTACCTAAGTTGAGTCTTCCATTCGTAATTGGAATGGTGACTGAGCTTCCTAATGTGCTGGATTTCAAGTGCGCTGGCATATCATCCGAGCCTTCATAATCATGCTTGTAGTAAGGTGCATTTTCAGGAATGAATTTATTGAAGTGACTCTCAAAATCTGTTCTTACAGTTGGGTCGGCATTTTCATTGATCGTGAGACTGGCAGATGTATGTTTGATGAACACATGGAGAAGTCCTGCCTCTATTCCTTGCAGATCAATGGCTGATATTATTTCGTTGGTAATCAAATGAAATCCTCTACGATAGGCCCTTAGTGTAAGCTCTTGTTGCTGAATCATATCACTAAGATAATTTGAGTTAAATGATAGGAATAGCAAAAAATCGCTTCAGTCATTCTAAGCTCTCTTTCCAATTAAGTACTTAGATAATGAGGACGTGAGAATCTTCTAAATCAAGAGATTCCTACGGCTTTTAAATGAAACACCTTTCAAAAAGCCTCTGAATTACGATTTTTTTTCGCGTGAGGGATAGAAGAGGAAAGCCCACAGCGAGGCACGAGCGAGGACTTGAAACGGATAGCCCGACCCTTGTGGTCACGCCCCTACATAATTAAAGCAATTTGATAATGTTTTAATGACAATTCAAACGATTGAGATCATCAAAATCTCCTCTCAAATCATTACTTTTGCGGTCTAATTTTCATTCCAATAAAACAAAAATAAAATGAAGGTAACCGTAGTAGGCGCTGGAGCTGTAGGAGCAAGTTGCGCAGAATATATCGCTATTAAAGATTTCGCTGCAGAGGTCGTATTGATTGACATTAAAGAAGGTTTTGCTGAAGGAAAGGCAATGGACTTGATGCAAACTGCTTCGCTCAACAGCTTTGACACTCAGATCACAGGAACTACCAACGATTACTCAAAAACAGCTAACAGTGATGTGGCTGTAATCACCTCAGGTATTCCTAGAAAGCCAGGTATGACACGTGAAGAATTGATTTCTACGAACGCCGGTATAGTAAAGTCAGTTGCTGAGAACTTGATCAAGCATTCTCCAAATGTCATCATCATTGTGGTATCTAACCCAATGGATACGATGACTTATTTGGCTCACAAAGCACTAGGACTTCCAAAAAATAGAATTATCGGAATGGGCGGTGCATTGGATTCTGCTCGATTTAAATACAGGTTGTCTGAAGCATTAGAATGTGCTATGTCAGATGTAGACGGAATGGTAATCGGTGGACACAGTGACACTGGAATGATTCCTTTGACAAGATTGGCAACAAGAAATAGTGTGCCTGTTTCTCAGTTTTTAGATGCTGATAAATTAGACTATGTGTTGGAAGAAACGAAGGTTGGTGGAGCTACCTTGACAAAATTGTTAGGAACTTCTGCATGGTACGCTCCAGGCGCTGCTGTATCAGCGATGGTTCAGGCAATAGCGTGCGATACGCAAAAAATGTTTCCTTGCTCTACTATGCTAGATGGCGAGTATGGATTAAAAGATATCTGTATAGGTGTGCCAGTTGTCATTGGAAGAAATGGCATAGAGCGAGTAGTTGAAATAGAACTTGACGAAGCTGAGAAAAACAAACTGGCTGAAAGTGCTGCTGCCGTTCGCAAGACGAACGACACCCTTACTGAAATGAATATCGTTTAATTAGACCTTAGAAACAAGTTCAGGGTGACGTGCTAGTAGATGGATGAAAATAACTGCTAGAAAGTCATTCTGAACTTGATTCAGAATCTTTCTCAAGATGCCCGAGAACCAACACCTCATAAATGAAAGCGACCTGATTAGTCGTGATTTGAGCTGGCTTCAGTTCAATCATCGTGTATTAGACCAAGCAAAAAAAGAGAAGCGAAATCTATTCGAGAAACTCAAGTTTCTTGCTATCACGTCCTCTAATGCTGATGAATTTTTCATGATTAGAGTAGGTAGTTTATACAACTACTTAGATTACGGAACTGATCGAGTTGATTACTCAGGTCTCAATGTCATTCCATTCAAAAATGAATTGCTTTCAGGAATGAAGCAATTTGGTCAGGAACAAAATGATCTCTTTCTGAGCCTGACTCCATCATTTCAGAATCATTCCTTTGAGATAAGAGATTACACTCAACTTTCTGACAAGCAAAAAAGATCGGCTAGTCGCTATTTTGAAAAGACGATTTTTCCAATGCTTACTCCCATGGTATTTGACCCATACCACTCCTTTCCTATTTTGATGAACAACATCTTAATATTTGGAGTGGTGACTAAGTCTCCTAAAGCAAGGGAAAAAAAGAAGATGTCATTCATTCAGTTGCCTCAAAATCTGCCTCGATTCTATGAATTAGAGGAACATGGAAAGGTGATTTTTGTCCCTATTGAGAAGATTGTTCAGGAACATTTTGATCATGTTTTCAAAAATGTCAATATCATTTCAAGTTCACTATTTCGAGTAACTAGAAATGGAGATTTCACACTAGAAGAATCAGAAGATATTGAAGCCAACTTTCTAGAAGAAGTCAAGAAAAAACTGAAGACACGAAAAACAGGGCGTGTTGTACGGATGGAAGTAGCGGAAGGATATGATCCTTGGCTGATAAAACAACTGAAGAAACGCTATGAAATTGGGGATGAAAATCTTAAAGTTACCCCTGATGGAGCATTGGTAGACTTTACCTGTCTATGGCAAATTGTAAATCATGAGGAGTTCAATTCCTTTAGACCATTACGCCCAAAAGCAGAACCTCCTATAAGTATGTCTGATGTAGAGCATCAGGACATGTTTAAAATATTGAAAGACAGAGATATTCTCCTCCATCATCCTTACAACACTATTGAGCCCTTACTTGATTTATTGGAGCAGGCGGCCGAAGATCCAAATGTACTTTCAATTAAGCTCACTATATATCGACTTGCTAAAGAATCGAGAGTGGTGGAAGCATTGCTTAATGCCGCTGAAAACGGAAAACACGTTTCTGTGTTGTTTGAGGTCAAAGCGCGATTTGATGAAGAAAATAACATGCGACAGGCTCAGCGACTTCAAAAAGCGGGCTGTTTTGTGATCTATGGCGTTGGATCACTTAAAACACATACCAAGCTGCTATTGATTGTTCGAAAGGATAAAACAAGAGTGACACGCTACGTACATATGTCTAGCGGTAATTACAATGAGACTACCTCAAAATTGTATACAGATATAAGCCTTCTTACCTCTGACGAGACCTATGCAAATGATGTACAAGAATTCTTCAACGTAATTACAGGGCACTCTATGCCTGAAGAATACGATACGTTGATCACTGCACCTACTCAAATGCGAACAAAACTGATTGAATTGATCAATCAAGAAAAAGAGAATGCCCTTGCTGGACTTCCATGTGGAATTGTTATCAAAATAAATTCACTTCAGGATAAAGAGACTATTGAAGCATTGTATGAAGCCTCAAAGGCTGGCGTGAGGATAAAACTTATTGTTAGAGGAATTTGCTGCTTACGTCCAGGTCGAGTTGGATTAAGTGAAAATATAAGCGTAAGATCCGTAGTAGGTGAATATCTGGAGCATTCCAGAGTCTTTTACTTTCACAACAATGGAGATCCAAAAGTCTATTGTGGTAGTGCTGACATGATGGTGCGTTCGTTTGACAGAAGATTAGAATCTCTTTTCATCATAAGTGATCCACTTTTGAAACAGCAAGCCATCAATATGCTGAAGTATAATTTGATGGACAATGTGAATACGTATGAAATGAATGAAGATGGATCATATATTCATCTTGAATCTAACGGTAATAAACCATTTGATATTCATAAGGAATTTTACAAAGTGAGAAGAGAAGTTGTGATGAAGGCGAATCTCTTTCCTGTTAGCGCACCGTAATTCAAAAAAGGGTTAATTACACAGCCTGCCTAGCAGACCTAAAATTACTTAGTAGATTATTCTCAGCAAGTAACTTATCATTCGTCAAGAAGTCAGTTCAGGGTAGGCTTTGAAGAAAATGACAGAGCCAAGAAGGATTATAAATCCAAGAATGGAAATTGCATTCTTTACTATTGGTCTTTTGATCTTAATGCTAACTATTACTCCTATTATGAGTCCAAAAAAAGCGCCAATTGCGCCTCCCCAGAAAATTGACGCTCCACCTACCAAACCTGTTTTATCGGTGATGGTCAATGAGGTTATGAATGCTCCTAGAAGTAAACCAATCATAATAAAAAAGATATTGAAGAACGTGTTTTGAAGATATTTCATAGGTTCTGAGGAACTAAGATAATCGAACCATTTTTTCTATGAATTTGCTATTCGTCTCAATGGCATCTTTGAATCTTATAAATTTTCCATTAGAGGTTAGCGTCAGCCTCTCTGCTTTTTCAATAACTAAGTCTGTGTAAGGCATGACCCATGAATAGGCTTGCAGTTTGTGTCTGAAGTGGATGAGGATTCCTTTCGGTCTTAGTTCAATATTGGCATTACTTACATAATGCTCAGCATTCAGGTACTTTCTATACTCTTCGGATATATCTTCAATGACCATCCGCTTGGATCCAATCCCACCAAGCTTCCAGCGCTCTTTAAACCCAAAAGCTTCACCAACAGCATTGTTGATTTTGCGGATAATTGTTTTGTCTGTATAGCTTGTGTCGAAGATCATAAAAAACTAAACACATATTGGTTTGCTTTGTTGGCCATCGGAAAGAAGCTAAATGCGGAATTGCTCATTTCAGTATTCTCTTTCCAAAGCCTTTCTCACCTTAACTAATTCTTGGCCGAATTTCTTGGGCTCATCAGTAGGTATTTCATGAGTGGATTCATAAAACCAAATCAATTCTTTTTGATTTGCTTCAAGCTGATGGTAATATTCTTCTGTCAACTGATAGTTTGCTGCGAAATCTTTGTCACTAATGAAAAAATAAACAGGACATTCAAGGCTGGAGGCCTTTTTTCTATAATCCACTTCAGAAGCTTCTAAGAAAATTTTCATCCATTTTTCAGACCATTCTTCAAACAAGGACTTTGGATATGTAGAGACAGGTGTACTCTCACTTGAGTAAAAGGCAGTCCATTTTCTTTGAAAGTAAAGTTGTTCCCAAGATTCAAATGGGATCTTTACCTGAGATAGTTCTTCTATCGCTTGAGTATTCTTAGATACTCGAGACTTTACTTTAATCATCTCCAATGTTCTCCTTTCAGACTCGCTGTTATACACCATCGGGCTGACGGGTATATATGCATGCAAAAGCTCTGGGTGATTAATAGCAAATTCAAAACCAAGAAACCCACCCCAAGAAAATCCCACTAGGTATAGTTTTTCCTTATTGAATTTTTCAAGCAAGTAATTGATAACCTCCTCGGTATCGCTATGCATCAGATCAATGGACAAAGCATCATTTGTAGGATTCCAAGCAGCTGTAATTCCAGTCCCTCGTTGATCCCACTGCGCTACTATGAAATCATCTTTCAATTGCTTGACAAACTTTTTTGAATATGCTCTAGACGAAAAGCCAGGCCCTCCATGCAAGAACAATAGTAAAGGCTTTGAATCGTCATTGGATTTTGCTCCAATCCATTGCTTTATTCCTCCAATTTTTACTCCCTCATGTGTTTTTACTTTATTTTGAGCTAAAAGAAAAAATGGTGAAAGGAGTAATAGGAATAGATAAATGTAAGATTTAGGCATTATATTTTTTTAGCATATAAATCAAAAACAATACCAAAGGGGACTTCACAATTTGTTTTTCCTATAACACCAACAACCCTAAGTCAAGGTTTGTGTCCTCACGAACCTCAATGAAAATTAAAACTCGTCCCCAATATGTTTCAGGAAAATGAAATGTAAATTATCCTTTTCATAAAATGACGCAGATGAATATTCATAATCAATAGGCTCCTCAGCAAGATTCCATTTTTCCCCCAAGGGATTGCGGTGAATATATTCAAGTTTCTGATAGGCAACATCAGGACTTTATAGCTCTATAGCAAGGGAATCTCTTTGCCAAAACTCGAATTTCTTGTTTGAGAGGTTTACTTGAAATTTAGAGCGTTCACTAGGGTTTAGTATTTTTTTAAATTGATGAGATGTGAATTTCAAAAGAGATGCGCTGGGAAGCTCTTTTCCATTGCACTGTTTCAACCTCCAAATGAGATGAATGTGATTAGGCATGATCACAAACCCAAAAACATCTATTAAGTGTCGGTTGCTGAGATTTTCAATTGATTGGATGATCACCTCTTTAAATGAGTCTTCTTATAGTAGATGGTGCCAATTCCGAATGGTTGCTGTCCAGAAATAAATCTTATTTAATTCGATACTTGATTTTCTTGGAGGTGTAAAATTATCCATTGCACGCTCAATATATTTATTTCCAGTGATTCAGAAGTGTTGGTTCGTGAGGACACGAACCTTGGCGAGAGAAATGTACTTTCATTGAATTAATCCTTAGAAAAAATCGAATCCATTAGAGTCTTTTTGGATTGCCTACCCCTGATCATTTTAACCACTAATACGATGGCTGAATTTCGCGGATGCTTCAGTACATCCAAAAGCATACAAAGATTGATTGGAATAGAGTTTACTAAATTAGACCAATACCTAGTTGCACAGCCAACATTATAGGTGGTAAGATTTCTGACACTATGCCACCAAAATGGAGGATTGAATAAAATATCTCCTGGCTCCAATACACTTTTGTAAATAGGCACTCTCTCCATATGAGGATAGCCTTCAACAAGTTCATGACGTGCATTTTTGATCACAGCCTCTTTCATTTCCGATACGGAATAAACAGCATATTTACTCACACTTACTTGAAGTACTGGACTATAAGTAGGATGAATGAAATGCCATTCCTTTTGACCAATGATGTTTAGAAACATATTGTCTCCCCCAGCGCAATGCAGTGATGAACCAACACTATTTGTACGGGAAATAAACCACTGTGGTAAAATGTGCTTTTGATTTTGAATTTTATCTATCTCTTCTCCTTTACATTTTTTCTGAAAATCTTCATCTTCAATTACTCCATAAAAATTATTAACGTAATGATTTTCGAACTTTTTGGATGTTAGGAATTCTTCCAATGTGGACTTGGTTTGAACCATATTTTGACCCAATCCACTTTGTACCTCTTGCTTTACACTTTGTACTTCAACACTCCCCCTTGTTTTTACAAGCTCCTCTATAGAGGCATCTTTTAGAATTGGGGCTCCCTCCAGAAATCCTTTCACTCTCAAGGGCATATTGATCTTCTTGCGCCAAAACTGAAAAAATTCTTTGTCAAAATCCTTTGCATCTATGGAAGGAAGCTCAAGCGTTTCAGGAAAAACAGGATTTCGAGATTCCAATTTCTTAATGCATGATTTCTGTAGCGACCTGAATTTCCTTCCTATATACGTTGGATTTTCATCTTTTCGCATAATAAAACCATCATCACCTTTTCTTTGAGAAAATTCAAAAAAGAAATCGATAATCAGCCAAAAGGCCCATCTGAATCCTGCGAAACCAAATCTGCCAATTGGAACTTGAGAATCATAGTTTTCTACTCTTTTCAGAAAATCATTCATAGTATTCTGCAATAATATTTTTACCCTATTTTTCTGCAATCATACGGAAGATATGGTTGAAAAACTATTGCTTTTGTAAAATGAAATTAACAGTGATCATGGGTAAAAACGGATTTTTCTTGGATCAAAGCACTAGGTCTTGTTTCAATCTCCTAACCGAATCGAAAACCTTGAAGAGACACTCTTAAGCTGAGTTAGTATAAAACCTACAAAACTAACAACCCATTTTCTCTCAAGACATGGATGGGTTTAGAATACCAAAACAATTCAAAATCTTCCAAATCTGTCTCAAAATCAGCTTTCAATTGATTGAAAGTCATACTCTTTTCCTGTGGTTTCAGTTTTATCATCACATCAATCAACCACTCTCCTTTTTCCTTTTCTGTACTGATTTGAAAGCTTTCTTTCTTGTTATGAAAGATCATCTGAACTTTATGACCTTTAGCTTTCACTTGCGGTTCACTCCCCAGCCATACTATTCGAGCTGAAGATTTAATGGTTAGTTCTTCATTAGAAATAAGACACGTCTCAATATAGTTTTTTGAAATAGTCGTCTTAGGAATTTTAACATCAAACCACTCTTGCAACGGATATTCAAAACAGATCCCGTGCATATAGTTATAGAG
>CAYGTD010000159.1:0-8309 GCA_964352725.1 uncultured Roseivirgaceae bacterium | reverse complement strand
TGAGTCGTTCGATACATTGAGTTTCCGCAATCATCTCATTCAAGGTAGATTTCCTAATTTTTCAGGAGAGAAGTACTCTACAGAGGTAGCTATCAGTTCTAAAATTGCCAGGTACTTAGAGTTGCAAACGGGTGATGATGTGCTAGTCTATTTTGTGCAGGATCCACCAAGGTTTAGAAAACTGCAAGTCACAGGCATTTATGAAACAGGCTTAGAGGAATTTGATGAGAAAATCATCATTGGAGATTTGGACTTGGTAAGGCGTATCAATAATTGGCCTGATTCTATCGCTGGCGGAGTGGAGGTTTTTATCACTGACACGGATAAACTGGAGCAGGCAGAGTCTGATTTATTCTACAGCTTGAATAGTGATTTGTATGTAGACAAAGTGACGGATAGGTACATCCAGATATTTGATTGGATGAATCTATTAAATAGAAATGTAGTGATACTATTGGTGATCATTCTGTTCGTTTCTGGCACGAGTATCATCTCCATTATCCTCATACTAATTATGGAGCGCACACAGATGATAGGTGTGCTGAAAGCGTTGGGCGCATCTAACAAACTGATCAGATCTATCTTCTTTTGGAATGGACTTCAGTTGATCGTAAAGGGATTGGTTTGGGGAAATGTGATTGGATTAGCTCTTGGTTTTATTCAGTATCAATATAAACTCATACCACTCGATGCAGCTAACTATTACATGAGTCATGTACCGATAGAGTTTGATTTAACCACTATTCTTTTGTTAAACCTATTGGTGTTAACATTGATAGGGTTGACTTTATTGATACCCATTGCCATTATTTCCAGAGTGCAGCCTGTGAAGGCGATTCGGTTTGATTAATCTTCTCCTTTTTTCACTTTGAACTTAGAATTCAAATTTGTGAGGATCAAAACTCCAAAGAATATCGTCATCAATGCATAATCGAACTTCTCCAATCCATCGGTTACAACTATCCGATAAATAAGATAGAAAGGGATGGGTGTAACTGCAAAAAAGAGAAATTTTATAATTGAATCTTTTTTCATATTCTTAATTAATAATAGCAGGTTCATACTTTCTGAAGAAGCTCTTGATCTTCATTTGAATCACTCCAAAAATAGCTTCTTTAAAAATTCCTTTAGACATTTTAGATGTGCCTTTCGTTCGATCAGTAAAAATGATTGGAACTTCCACCACATCAAAACCATGCTTCCATGCGTTGAATTTCATTTCGATTTGGAAGGCATATCCTATAAACTGAATATTGGAGGGTTTAATGGTTTGCAAAACCCGACTTTTATAGCATTTAAATCCAGCAGTGCTATCATAAAACGGCATACCTGTAATCATTCGTACATAGATACTTGCGAAGTAGGACATTAGGACTCTACCCATCGGCCAGTTGACAACATTTACCCCCTTTACATATCGTGAGCCGATTGCTACATCAGCACCATCTTCACATGCTTTTTGTAGCCTTACTAAATCACTCGGATTGTGAGAAAAATCTGCATCCATTTCACAGACGTATTCATACCCATTGTCTAGCGACCATTTGAATCCATCAATGTATGCAGTGCCCAGTCCCAACTTTCCTGCTCGCTCGATAATGAAAATTTGATTTGGATATTTTGCTATCTCTTCCTTAACCAAGGATGCCGTACCATCTGGAGAATTGTCATCCACAATAAGAACATGAAATGCTGGCGAAAGCTTCAAAACGCTATCTAAAATGGCGAGGATATTCTCCTTTTCATTATAAGTAGGTATTACGACAATATTCTTACTCATTTATAAGGTCTGGTATTAATAGATTTGTAATCTTCAAAAATAACCTTCTTAAATTTATCAAAAATGAATAAAGCAGTATTTCTAGATCGCGATGGCGTATTGAATGAAGAAATTGGCGACTATGTATGGACGCTGGATCAGTTCAAAATCGTAGACGGGGTGATAGAAATCTTGAAAAGGTTAAAAAATGAAGGGTATAAGCTTATCGTGATCACTAATCAAGGAGGTATAGCTAAAGGAGTTTATGATCATGATGATGTAAAAAAGATGCACGATTATTTTCAAGAGCAATCGGATCATGTGATCGATGAGTTTTACTATTCACCTACTCATCCCAAAGTTCCAGAGTCATTATCAGATCCTATGGTTCGCAAACCAAGTACTGCGATGTTTGAAAAAGCGATAGACGATCATAATGTGGATCCAAAAATGAGTTGGATGCTTGGGGATAAAGAGCGTGACTTGATACCTGCAAAGAAATTAGGAATGAAAACAATTCGTATTTTCTTGGAAGGATATTATGAAAAAGGTGAGGAAACTATCGGTGATTATGCTGTTTCCACAGTAAAAGAAACGAGTCAAATTTTCTTTGCTTAGTAGCCCCAATGGATTGGGACTATTTATTTTCTTTTAAAAGCTGTTTCATGAAACTTCTTTTCCCATATTCCATCATCCCAAATTCCTACGATGAACTGATACTCGTCCTTTGATTGATAAATCCAACTATCTCTGAGGTTTAAGTCTTCATAGTTGTATTCAAAATGAATATTCTTGCCATCAATCACAATGACTCCATTTGTGATTCCTCCTAGTTTATCAAACTCATAGAACTCTAATTGATTTTTTTGGGAATTAAACGCTCTAATACCTTCGTTTCTTAAACCAAATTTCTTTGTTTCTGGGTCGGTAGTGTAGGTTTTTACTTTAACTATTTTACCAGTCAAACCCCACTGTATTTCATGTACGGTCTTACCTTCAAATCCGCCTAATTGCATCCCTTCTGATACCCAAGAACTACCCACTAGGTTTTTGAATGCTTCAATACTGTTAGTTTGAGCTGATAGAGCTAGATTAAAAGTAAGAATCAAAGTGAACAATATATAGCGCATGAGTCTATTCGTTTGGATGTAATACTCTTGGAATAGTCATTATTTCGGTTTGTCTTCCATCGATGTACCACACTTTCTCTCCATCAAAAAAAGCATCTTCCTCTAGCATAATTCGTATTTCTTTGTCCCATTCCTCTAAATACACTCCCGCGTTTAACTCTATGGAATGTGCTGTGTTTTTGTATAGCGGGTAATCTCCACTCCCTTCAACACCACCTTGTTGATCCCATAGACCGATGGATGGACCTGCAGCATGACCATGGAATCCAATCGGATGTGTATAAATAATCCCTTTTATATTTTCAACTTTACACTGATCTAAAGTCGCTTTTAAAATTTCATTTCCAGTTCTTCCTTCTATAAAGTTGGAGGTTAAAATATCCTGAACTCTCATTCCTTTTTTGAAGGCATCTTTTAGAAAAGAGGGCACTTCTTTTTCTTCTGGCTTTAGTACATATGCATGTTGCTGAGTGTCTGTGTTCAATCTCAAGTAAGTGATCCCAAAATCAACGTGAAGCAGATCCCCAGGCTGTATGATCTGCTTGTCGGGTCGCTTTGAAAAGGACCTCAGGTGATCAAAAGATTCTGGGTCTTTCCGCTGAATAGAAACTGATGGATGAAACCAGGTGGTAAATCCCAACTCTCTGATTCTATCTCTGTACCACCAAACCACATCTTCCGTAGAGGTGATTCCAGGTTGAATTGCCTTTTCAGAAAACCCTTCAGCTATTATTTGATGAGCCATTCTCACAATCTGTGGGTAGACGACCATTTCACTTTCTGTTCTTGTTTCTAGCCACCCAATGGCAATATTTTCTGCGCTAACTACACGTGATTGAAGATTTTTTGGAAGCACAGACAGCAAATGGTCATAATGTGTGGAAGAGATTCCATCAGCCAATGCAAACGTTGAAGACTTATTCACACCTATTTTTTTAGGATTCTTTTCTTTGATCATATCTGCTAGTGCTTTCCATTGATCAGGTTGTTCTTCTTTATTCCAAGCGGTTTTAAACAAGTCACCCGTATTGTATCGGGATATTCCAAAAGTTTCAAGGGGCTTACCTTTTCCTGGATCATATGCTACCAAAATAGTTGTTCTTCTAGCCGACTGCCAAGTTGAGGGGAGAAGTGTTTTGATCACGGGATCTTCATTGTATTCTCGTGCAATGATGATCCACATATCAATTCCTGATCGTCTCATGATTTCAGGAAGTACTGTCTGAACTCGTTCTTCAAGCCATTTATCAATGACTTCAGCACGCTCTTTCATACTTAATACTTTTGGAAAGTATGAGTTTTGAGCATTGGATGAAAAAAAGCAAATGCAAATAATGATAACAAATAAATTTCTCATGAGTTTGTTTCTTGATTGCAACGAAGATATAGCAAATTGCAAAATCAAAATAGTCCTCTTTAAATTGTCTTATTCTGAACTGCCAATTAAAGAAATATGCGCATAGCTTTTTTAGTTCTATCTCTACTTTCATGTTTTTTCGCCTCTCAAGCGAATGAGAAAATTGATAGCTTGAAAGCTTCTCTTGAGCTACATACTAAAGAGGATGAAACTCGAGTGGAATTATTGAATGCATTGGGTTACGAGTATTGGGTAGTAAATCCCATACAATCCATCATTTACGGGCAGCAGGCTAGGGTACTTGCCTCTTTTATCGATGATAAAAAGGGGTTAGCGTTTTCCAATAGAGTCATTGGCGTTGCTCATTGGGCGCGGGGAAGTTATGACGATGGATTAAAATATCTCTCTGAGGGTTTAACAGAATATCAAGTGCTTGGGGATTCTTTAGGTCAAGGTAATTGTATGATGAATATTGGTTTGATCTATTCAGATCGATATGATTATGATAGAGCTTTGTCATTTTATTTTGAAGCGCTCAAGATTTTTGAAGGATTAAAGACGGAAAGCAGGGCGGCTACAACATATACCAAAATCGCTACCATATTTATAGATCAAAAGAAGATAGAGGCTTCTAAGGATTTTTTAAACAGAGCTCTGAAAATCCACCAAACCAATGATTTTAATTATGGAATTGCGGAAGTGAATAATAGACTTGGGGTTTTGAAATTTAAAGAGCGTGTTTATGATAGTGCTGCTATTTTTTTAAATAAGTCACTTTCTATCAGCAATGAAATAAATGACATTGAGGGGAAGACAAAGACGCTTGTAGATCTGGCAGCTTTGAAAATAGAAAATAAAGAGTTCTCTACAGCTGAAGTTTACTTACAGGAGGCGCTTGTTTTGGCTCGTCAAATTGGTTCTTATAAATGGCTTAAAGAAATTTATGATGGACTTCAATTAATATTCAGAACAAGGGGTGACTTAGAGAAAGCGCTCAATTTTTTTGATCAATATGTGCAAGTCAAGGATAGTATTTTCAATGAGCAAACAATCAACAATATTTCTCGATTAGAAGCGGAGTTGGCTACCGCCGAGCAGAGGAGACAACTCTCTTCACGAGAGCAGCAGATCGTAATTCTTGAACAAGAAGCTAACTTACAAAAAGCAAAAATTGTCATTTTGATTGTAGTTGCATTTGCCATTCTAGCAGTTGCTTATCTAGTATTGCGAGTAAGGAAAAAATCAGCAAAAATTAGAGAGGAGAGAGCACTTAAAGAAGCTTCAAATGCTAAGCATCAGCTTGAGTTTAAGAATAGAGAACTGATGTCCTACACTGTTAATTTCGTCCAGAAGAATCAGTTGTTTGAAGAACTGATTTCGACTATTCAAGGAATTAAGAAAGCACCGTCTGATAACATCAAAAAAGATCTTACAGGAATTGAGCGAGTGGTTAAAAGGCATCTTCAAGTTGATCGTGATTGGGAGGATTTCAAGCTAAGATTTGAAAATCTTCACTCAGGATTTTTTGAAAAGCTGCGGGAGAAATCACCTTCCCTAACCAATAATGATCTCAAATTGAGTGTGTTAGTCAAAATGAACTTTTCCATAAAAGAGATAGCGGATATGATGGGTATTTCTGCAGAGAGTGTGAAGACATCTCGCTATAGACTTAAAAAGAAACTCTCCTTGCCTCAAGATCAAAATCTCAATGATTTTCTGAATGGACTTGCATAAAGAAGCGCTCACGTAAACTTGTAGACATTTTGTCTACTCTATTATTCACCAAATTTTGAAACACTTAATCATCTTTGAGCTTGTTCAACATTTAAGGCATGTAGAACAAGATTGTCATCCTCCCGGGTGACAAGTCAATTGGTGGTAAGGGGTACTTTAGGGTATCCCTTTTTCTATTTAATAATTAGTCGAGTGGTTTCTTTTTTACCAGAAGTGGTAATCATATTCAAAAAATAAATCCCCTCCATAAGATTAGAAACGCTTACCTGATAGCTCAGTTGATTCTGTTTATTGGTCCTTCCGATCAAGTTGATAACGGATCCTCCATGAAGACCATAAACAGTAAGTTCTTTTAATTCAAAAGGAGAATTAGACTTGATGTTGAATTGTTGATCTTTAACTAGGTTAGGAAAGATCATAAATTGTTGGTTCTGTGCAGTAACATCCGTTTCTACCCTAATGGCATGAAAATATTCATACTCTCCATTAAAATCTACTTGTTTTAGTCTGTAATACTCAACAGGAGCCAAAAAAAGCGCATCTTTAAATGAATATGAGATGACTTCATTGGTATTTCCATTTCCCTCAACTTGACCAATTTCATAGAAGAATTCACCGTCTTCTGATCGCTCAATACTGAAATGATCATTGTTTATTTCAGAGGCTGTAGCCCACTGTAGAAGCACATTATTTTCCACAATTGCTTTAAAATGAATAAGCTCTACTGGTAGGGGGTTATCATTACCACCAGCTTCTACATCATTCACATAGTTTTCTATATCCACAAACCCATCTCCATCCAAATTATCAATTGGTTGGACGGCTCCTTCACCTATGCCACCATCATTTAAATCTGTTGAAGGTGTATATACTTTACCCTCTCCAGCTATTGTTCCATTATTACCGACTGCAGTAATTTGCTGAGTGACAACTACGACTCCCCCTGCTTCCACGGTTATTCCAGCATTATTTTTACCTAATTCAACACTTCCAAAAACGATTAGAGTGGCACCTGATTGAACGACTACAGCGGCATTATTTTTTGTTGTATTAAAAAGGATATCACCTCGTACAACAAGTACTCCTCCGGTACTGATAGTTAATGTTCTGCCATTACTATTGGCGAAAGTCAAATCAGATGCAGATTCTACATCATGTGCAACAATTGGCGTATTCAATCCTGAATAACCAGGCGAAGTTCCTCCCCATGTTGCTCCAGTAATCCACGCACCATCTTGAGTGGTGGTTTGGCTGAATCCAACTGTAACCGTCAGTAATAAAATCAGGTAAATAGCTTGTTTCTGCATAATTATAATATACGAAATAAACATCTTTTATGGATTTTTGATTCAAAAATTCGATCAGATGTGCTATTTGTCCTGTTGAACAGTCTTTTTTCTACCTTTGTCCAAAATTCATCAAAACTCAAAAATGAAGTACCTTAATAATCTTACGGAGGGAATAGGAAATACCCCACTGGTAAAGCTCAATAGTGTAAATAAAGGAATCAAAGGAACCATCTTAGTAAAAGTGGAATACTTTAACCCTGGAAATTCTATAAAAGATAGAATAGCCCTTAAAATGGTGGAGGATGCGGAGAAGAAAGGTATTTTAAAGCCAGGTGGAACTATTATTGAAGGAACTTCTGGGAATACAGGAATGGGATTGGCTTTAGTGGCTATTGCTAAAGGATATAAATGCATTTTCACTTTGGCAGATAAGCAGAGCAAGGAGAAGATGGACATTCTTCGTGCTGTAGGGGCTGAAGTGGTCGTTTGCCCTACCAATGTTTCTCCAGATGATCCAAAATCGTATTACTCTGTCGCTAAGCAACTAGAAAAAGATATTCCTAATTCTTTCTATCCCAACCAATATGATCATCCAGCAAATGCTGAATCTCACTATGAGACGACTGGACCTGAAATATGGAATGATACAGAAGGGAAGATTACACATTATGCAGCTGGTATGGGAACAGGAGGAACCATAAGTGGTACTTCCAAATACTTGAAAGAACAAAATCCGAATGTGGTCACCATTGGATTAGATTCCTACGGTTCAGTATTCAAAAAGTATAAGGAAACGGGCATTTTTGATGAGAAGGAAATTTATCCATATTTGACTGAAGGAATTGGTGAGGATATTCTCCCAAAAAATGTGGATTTTGATATGGTGGACCACATCGTGAAGGTTACCGATAAGGATGCCGCTATCATGACTAGAAGGTTAGCTAGAGAAGAGGGATTGTTTATAGGATGGTCGTGTGGATCTGCTGTTTACGGGGCATTAGAATATGCGAAAGAAAACCTGAAAGAAGATGATGTAATGG
>CAYGTD010000158.1:0-8326 GCA_964352725.1 uncultured Roseivirgaceae bacterium | reverse complement strand
AGTATTTATTTCTTGTTTGATAGTGATACAGGGCGATGAAAAAATACCCTACCAGAAAAAAAGAATTATGCTTTTTTTGACGACTCTTTAAGCAGAATTAAGTGCTTTCTTAAGCATTTATGGTCGATTATGAGTACTTATGAAATGGATAATCTGACTAGTAATCCTGATGAAAAAGTGCGCTTGCATCCTTTAAAGACCGATGAAGTATATTTGAAGGGTTATATCGCGTATGGCGTGATTTATTAATCTTAGAGATCAATTCTTTCTACTCTATTGAAAGCACTACTTTCCATTCTAATTCTACTAACCACTTTAACTAGTGCTTATTCACAGTTCATTCCTAAACAGGACGTTTATGATTTAAATGAGGGTGATAAAAAGTACTGGGAAAAAATTTACAAATTTCCTATAACTCTAGATACTGCCAGATATTACAATGGCGATATCATTTACACCAAATCATCATTAAATGGTGCGATAGCATTTAAAAAATATAATGCAGGAGGAAAACTACACATATTAGGAAAAAACATTGAATTAAGACAGAAAAATAACAAGACAATTCCATTTTCAGGTAATTGGACGATCTATCACTACAATCAGCAAAAGAAAAAAGAGATAATTTTTGAAAATGGGCGAAAGCTAGAACTGAGAACTTATAATGAGTCAGGCGAGCTATCTAAGGATAAAAAGATTAACCAAAAGTTCACTTATGGATTTCAGATTGGTTACGAACAAAGTATTTTGAACATAAAATCAGAAGGAGATACATTGCTAATATCAGGCTCTAGTACCGGTTTTAATCTTGGATTTCTAATTGAATATAATTTATCTGAAAAATTAGATTTAAGAAGTCTTATAACTGAATCATTTCAGGAATACACCTTACAATTTGAATCAAATGGAGTACTCGAGGATGCAAAGGTGGATTATGCTATTTTCCGACTTCCTTTAACAATGGTTTATCGGTTAACGGAAAATTTGGAGATATTAAACGGGTTTAGTGCTAATTTCAGCATTACTGACGATGCATTTGATGATATAATTTTAGGAACTAAATGGTTTGATCTAAGCTTGGATACTGGGATCTCATATGAATTTAGATTTAAGAATTTCATTGCGGCACCAGAATTCAGGTATTCACCTCAACTAACTAATTGGGTAAAATCAACAACGGCAATCTATTCAAGAAGTGTTAATCGATTAAATAGATCTGATTTTTCCTTTTCAATTATATTTAAGTCAATCCCAAACAATCGCTCGTAGGTGCTAAGCAATCTCCCTTACTTGTCTAACGTCTCGTTGAGACCAATTCTACTTTAAAATTAAATAGTATTAGGCTTGATTCATAAGCAGACGCTTGTGCTAGTAGAGGAAAGTGACTACTCTCATTTCAAAGCATTTTACCATACCCCGCGAGACCAGCTTGTTATATCCATTATTAAACCTGCAGTTCATCGACTTTCAACTTTTTAAGGTCAGAATAATCATATTCTTGTGAAAAAATGAAAGTAATGAAAAATGTAATCACGTTATCCTTGTTAATCTTAGCCTTTTTCCAGGTTGCCTTTGGGCAAGTTGATTTAAAGGAGGCAGACAGTTTGAAAAATCAAGGGCTTCTTATGCCTGCTTTAATGAAATATGGTGAAGTAATGATGCAGCGTCCTTCCGCAGAAGTGTCTTACCAAATTGCTTCCACTTCTGCGCTCCTATGGACTACACATATGAGAGACACTGCATTTTATTTCCTCAATTATGCACTCCAAAATGATTCAAACTTAGCAGCATTGTATAATCCTGAATTTTTAAGTCTAATTGAGGATGCAAGGTGGGAAAAAGTAGAAGCAGATCAGATCAAGAAATATGAAGCGAAAAATGGGCCCATAAAAAACGAAGTATTTGCCAAGGAGTTGTTCAGAATGATTATTAAGGATCAGGGTTTTATGTATACAGGAAACATTGAAAGAAGAAAGTACATGCAAAATGGAGGATATTTTAGTACTCCTGCAATCTTCCCCATTCTTGCTATGGAAGAAAATAATCGCATGGAAAATGAAAGGAAACTACTCAAGCTTTTGGATATATATGGATGGCCAACAGCTTCTTCTGTTACTGAATATGCCGCAGCAGGAGCAGCACTTATTATTAATCATTCTACATATGAGATCAGATCTCAGTATTTTCCAATGCTTGAGAAGGCCTTTGAACAGGGAGAAGCCCAGCCACTACGATATGCCAAAATGAAGGATCGTTTGTTAGTGGAAGAGGGTAAAAAGCAACTATTTGGAACACAATGGAAATTTGAGAATTCGGAACGAGTTCCTTATCCCATTGAAGAACCTGAACATGTGGATAAGCGCAGAGAAGAAATTGGATTAGGGCCTTTGAAGATTTATTTAAAGGAGAGATTCAATATTGAATGGGACGTTTCTCAAAAAGGTTGAGGTCCATGATAATGGATTGATAGATACTCTGTTTTGGTACTAGGTCTTAGCATCACGCTAAGACCTAGTACTCATACAAAATCTGCTCATCCCATCCTTCCAGATTGAAGTTGATTTTGGACTCTCCATTTACTTGTAATGGCGAAATATTTACCCACACGTCTTTCTGAAATACCGCTTGACATGCTTCATTATTGGTCAAAGCAATACGAATGTTTTTCTGTACTGGAAAGGACTCCATCACTACTCCTTCATCTACCAATTGGACTTCCCAAGAGACACCACTACAGCCTGAAGAAGAGTAGGAGATATATAGGCAATGGTTTTTCAATTCCACTGACTCAATCATGTGGAAAGCATTGGGGCCATTGGTATACATATCTTCTGATACAATCGCCTTTACATCACAGCTGTCGGTAGATTTTTTTATGAAATCTGATTTTTTCATGAAGGTGAAAATGGGACCATCCAATTCAGGATGATCACTCAATACCAATAGATTATCTTCAAAATAGAAATCAAATGAGCTTCCATCCATGCTTAGGGTACTATCAGATATGGAAATAGTATATTCTCCTGAGGCAAACAAAGCGCTTGGTGTATCTTCCTCATCCTTGTTTTCGACGATGACTTTTTTTGTATCGACATCAATCGTCCAAATGTGATTTCCTACTTCTATCTCTCTGGCTTCTGGCGGACAAAAGCAAGAGAAAGATATTAGTACCCATTCTCCGTTTAGGTCAGTAGGTAAAAGGGCGTCATCCTCGCAGCTAAATGCAAAAAGTGAAATGGTAATAAGTAGAAGTATACTTTTTTTCATTTTAGTATCATTTTAGTTTTATACAGCCATCTCTCAATTAACACTACCATTAAAACTTGATTTGAATGAAAAAATTGGGAGTAAACCCTAGTAAATAGGTATCAAGAGCGACGATTCGTATTTCGTCTTGTGCATTCGGATCAGTAGAGTTTTCATCAAATGAATACTGTTCAAAATACCTTCGTGATTTTATGTTAGAGTGGTTCAAGACATTAAAGAGTGTGACACCTGCCTCGGCTTTCATGCCACCGAGTGAAAATGAATATTTGGCGGAGATATCTAGTCGTTTGTAAGCAGGAAATCGGCGACTGTTGATTTGATCCAAATCATACAATTGATCAAAAGCATCGTCAGGATTTGCAGCAACGATCGCATTGGGATTTGGAGGGGTAAATGGTCTTCCGGAACCATAAAGGAAAATGCTGGAAAGTTCCCATTTTCCTAGCTTAAGCATGTTGCTAAAGTTGATTTCATGTCGTTGATCTTGATCAGAAGGGTAGGCCTTATTGTTATTTCTATACCAAAATTGATTTTCTGAAGAACTCAATGAGTAACTAACCCATGAATTGAATCGGTCAGTTCTATACTTTATAAAGACATCAAGTCCTTCTGAATTATTTTCACCAGAAAGATTCAAATTATCTAATCCGAGCTGAGCGATAATCTCTGGCGGTAGCGTTAAAAAATTATCGACTATTCCTTCTGTATTTTTTCTGTAATACTCTAAGTCAAACGTCCAGCTATTCAACGCATAATTAGCTCCCAATATAAAGTGCGAAGCTTTTTGAACAGGGATCACATCATCATCTGCCAGTACCCAGTAATTTCTGCCAGCATTTTGAAAAATGGAGAGCGACGTTTGTGTCAAGAACTGATGATGAAATGTTGTAGCGCCTTTTATAAGAAGGTTTTCGTTTATATGAAAATTCAATCCTAATCTAGGTTCCAGATACCATTTATTAGTGAGCTCATAATGACTTGCGCGTAAACCGATGGTCGCAGAAAAGTCCTTGGTTTGAAACTGGTAACTACCATAAAGACTGGTAATACTGGCCTCCAAATTAAGGGTGTCTTGATAAGTAGTATCGCTATTGAAATTCTCTAAAAATAGCTGATCTGAATTGTAGAAAGTAGCTATAGAATTGATCTCTAACCCTGCATTGACACTATTCCGTTCGTCAATGGTTATTTCATGATTTGTTTTGATCGTTACATCGCCGATGGAGCTTTTTACTTGATAATCAAAAAGACTTATAGTAGCGTTTTCTTCAATGGTATCTCCTGAAAATTCAATTTCAGATAGAAAGGTTTGAGTGAATTCTAGCTGTTCGTTTTCTTTAAACTCAGAGGCACTTAAAATCACATCACCAAACCAGTTTGAATTAAATTGCTTGTGCCAGTTTAGGCTGATGCCTGCATTGGACCAATTGGCTTTATCTTCTATGGAAAGTGAAAAGATACTGTCTCCTTCTATGATATCGCCCGTATAGAAGTCTTCACTCACGAACAGATTCACATCTATTCTTGAAGTTTCATTAAATCGATGTTGAACTTTTGCATTGAGATCATGAAATTCGATAGTAGGAGTGATTTCTAGCGACCCGAAATCTGAATTGATCACATTGAGAAATCCCCTACGGTTAGAGGTGAGGAATTCTTCATAAAGGCCGGAGTTAACAATGTCTGAGAATGATTTTCTAATCCCCATCAAAAGAGAGGTTTTTTTGCCAATGGGAGTTTCTATGTAGGCATTGGCAGAGAGTAGATTTAATCCAGCAGAACCACCGATCGTTTCTGTAGATCCACTTTTCCCTGTAACATCTACCACTGATGAAACCCTGCCGCCATACTTCGAGCCAAATCCCCCTTTATAAATACTCACATTGTTGATGATGTTTGGATTGAGTGTAGAAAAAATACCGAAGAAATGGTCCAAATTGTACAAAGTAAAACCATCCATTAAGATGAGGTTTTGAGACGGGACACTTCCTCTTACAGTTAGCCCAGAAGCGGTTTCGTCGGTGGCTTGTACACCAGGAAGGAGCTGAATTGTCTTGAAAACATCTGTCTCACCAAGTGTTGGCAAAGCACTAAACTGTTTTGGATTTAAACTAAAAAAAGACGGTTGAGCATGTATTTGATCCGTTTCTGAGGAGTTTAGAATTACTTCCTGTAGCACCACTGGGTTTTGCTCCAACCGTAATGAGATATTTTCATCTGTAGGAGCCACTTTCAATTCCAGCTCCTTATAACCGATGTAGCTAATTTTTAAGGTAACTGTATCTTCCCGTGGAGGTAAGTTGAATCTCCCAGTTTGATTACTAATCGCTCCTTTGTCTTGCGTACTTACATGTGCAAACGCGAGCGGTTCACCGGATTGCTTATCATAGACTTTTCCCGTCAAGGCTACTGGCTTTGGCTTAATTTTTTTAGGGATGAGAAGGTATACGCCATCGGATAATTGAAGCCCAAACGGAAGATCTTCGAAAATTTTACTAATTAGCTCAGCATCTGAATTAGCTTTTACTTTTTTATTGAGCGAATGCTGAGAAAGAGTGGTAGGACTGTAAGAAAACTTGAATTTGTGTTTTGCAGAAAGCTCCTCCACAATTTGTAAGAGATTCTCATCTTTAAAATCAAAGCTGTATTGCTTTTGAGAAAAAAGCGAGAAACTGATAAGAAGCAGTAAACAAAGTGAAAGATATCTCATAGTTGCAGTCACTCATTCTCACTAATCACAAACTTCGATGTTCCTACTTTTTCATATTGAAAACCAAGCGGTAAACAAACCATATCCAATGCTGTTTCTAGGCTTTTATTAGTGAAGTAGCCAGAGAACATCTGTTCTTTCTCTTCATCAAAATCAATCTCAATATTGAATTGTCTTTGCAACTCTGCAACCACGGCAGAGAAAGGCTGATTGTCATAGTAAAACTCTCCACTTTGCCATTTGCCCATCAGCTCGGGCACTCGTTGGATTTGCTTTATTGTATCGGATTTGAGTGTTATCATTTCGCCAGGAATAATGTCTTCACTATATGATTGTGAAGGAATGCTCACATTTACCTTTCCTGTCTTACATGCCACTTCAAATTCCTGATCTCGGGCAAATACGTTGAAAGAAGTGCCCAACACTTTTACATTACCCAATGGAGTGAGCACGGTAAACTGATCTCCCTTAGTTACTTCAAAAAAGGCCTCTCCAGTCAAATTGATTTCTCTGTCCCAATCTTCGGAGTAAGAGATGGAAGAGTTTGCATTAAGCCTCACTGTGGATCCATCTGGTAGCTGAGTTTCAATACTTTCTGCCAAGCCTGTGGTGAAATAGATCGTTTCTGGTTCAGATTGAAATAGAATAGAAAAGGAAATAATAAGGGCGACAGCTGCTGCTAGCCCAATATATACCCATGGGTTTATCGCCTTTTTGGAGGCGGTCTCTTTACCATCAATATCTTTTGAAATCGCATCCCAGATGGCATCTTTTCCTTTTCCAAGAGGAAGTTGCGCTTTCTCACTTTTTTTGAGAAACGCTGAAAATTCATCCTCTTCCTCTGAAGAAGCGTGATTTAGTAGATCCTTATATTTATCTAAATCGCTCATTTAAATTTTCATCCCTAGTTGTTCTTTTAAAATGCTGATAGCCTTACTCATTCTTTTCTCAATCGCTTTCACGCTTAAATCCAGCCGCTCAGCTATTTCTCCGTACTTCAATTTATCTATTCTATTCATTAAAAACACTTCTCTACATCCATCTGGCAGTGCTTTTATTGAATCATTTAGCTTTCTCTCAAACTCTTTCTCTTCCAATGAAAATTGAGGGGACTCTTGTTCCATTTTCATTTCATGAGCCGCTTCACCTTGATGCTTTACCACCACTTTTTGATGATTGAAGTGATTAATCATCAGATTATTCGCCATGGTATAAAGCAAACTTTTCACCGTCTCTTTTCTAATCTCCTCTCTTTTCTCCCACACTTTGATAAAAACCTCCTGCACTATATCTTCAGCCAAATCAATATTTCCAGTTTTATAATACAAGAATCCACGAAGACTTTCGAAGTACTCTTCGTAAATCTCTTTTAGATCGTTCTTTGTAAAATGCTTACTGACTTTCATTGGGGAAATGCCCAAAGATATAGCCATACTTTTTCTCTCTATGTGTGATTACAGATGAATTGAATTTTACCCTACCAAAAAATAGAAAATTTCTACAATATTTATTTCTAGATAGATATATCAGTGCTTTTGTAAGATTTATTCAGGAAGTTTGAGCAATGGATTACAGCATTCTGAAAAAGGAAATTGTTGAGCATTGTATTCAAGTGGTTTCAGATAAACTTGAGGATCTGAAAAAGGAACTGGTCTTAGTGCAAGAAGCGGCTAACAGCGATACTAAGAGTAGTATGGGAGATAAATATGAGACAGGCAGGGAAATGGTCATGCAGGAAAAAGGGAAGCTGGAAAGTCAGCGAGGTTTACTACTAAAGCAACTGACTATTTTCAAAGCGATAGACTTGAATAAGAAATTTTCTAAAGTAGAGTTGGGTGCCTTGGTGCAAACAAAGCAAGCGATTTATCTGATCAGTACAGCTTTAGGTAGTGTAGATGTGGGTAATCAGAAAATATTTGTGATTTCCGCTGGAGCGCCCATAGCGCAGGCGATGTTGGATGGGAGAGAAGGCGAACAATTTACTTTTAGTGGGAATTCGTTTGAAGTTGCGCATGTTTATTAGAAAGAATTGAAATAAATGGATATTACGCTAACTACTCCTGCACTTCTTTTTCCAGCAATATCATTATTGTTGCTTGCTTATACCAATCGATTCTTGGCCATTGCTACGCTCATACGCCAGCTTCACAAAAGTTATTTAGACAATCCTAAAAGTGTGTTGGAGGGTCAATTAAAGAACTTACGAAAGCGATTACTATTAATTAGAGCGATGCAGCTTTTCGGTGTGTTGAGTCTCTTTTTATGCGTAATGGCTATGTTTTTTATCTATTTGAAAATTAGTGGATGGGGAGAAGTACTTTTTGGAATCTCTCTAGTTTCTCTTTTATT
>CAYGTD010000157.1:8118-8356 GCA_964352725.1 uncultured Roseivirgaceae bacterium | reverse complement strand
ACAGCGATTCCAGACACCACAAATACGACAAATCCGATTGAGATCCGGTTAGCAAAATTGTCCAACCATCCATTCATAATAAAGTAAATAATTGGCCATGCAATGATGTTGGCTATGGCGATCAAGAGAATAAACTCTTTGGTGAGTAGATAGAGAATCTCGGAAAGACTAGCACCTAAAGTCTTTCTGATTCCGATCTCTTTGGTTCGCTGAAGCGCGCTGAAAGAGGATAGTCCAA
>CAYGTD010000157.1:0-8108 GCA_964352725.1 uncultured Roseivirgaceae bacterium | reverse complement strand
TAAAAACGCTGCTAAACTGATTTTCATTGTCGTAAAGCCTGTTGAAGTAGTCGTCCAACAAGAAATAATCAAAAGGATTTCCAGGAAAAAATTGTGCAAATACTTCTTCTGTTTTGTCAAAAGTGTCTCTATAGTTTTCGGTATTCAATTTAAGGGTGAAATAGCTTCTATTTCCTAGAACTAAAGGAAATACAATAGGGGACACATTTGTCTTCGCGGACATTTGTTTGTAATCATCGACCACTCCAATTACTACTTTCCCTGTTCCCCAAAAGCTTACCTTTTGGCCCACGGCAGCCTCTGGACTTTCAAATCCCAAAAAATCAATCGCAGCTTTATTTAGGATAACTGCACCTGTATCTGTTGAGTATGTTTTTTCATAATTTCTGCCTGCTAACACCTCAATGTCGTAGGTAGGGAAATAGTCATAGTCCACACCTGCTATGTAGATGGTTTTCCATTCTTCCTCATCCGCTTCAAACTTTTTAATGCCATTGGTCCAGAAAATTTCTGCTCCGGGTACACTTGAGCTTGCAGTAATGCTTGCAATTTCATTTTTCTGTAAAAGCTCATTGGTGAACGCGTCTACTTTAGAATTGTAAAGTTCTCTGAAGCCCTCACTTCGAGTGTCTTCCTCGAAAACAGCGGGTCCTTTAATGACCATAGTGTCAGAGAGATTGAAGCCCAATTTCAGATTTTTCATGTGACTTAGCTGCTGATATACGATGATGGTTCCTGTAATCAACGAAACAGAGGCTGCAAATTGAAAGACCACCAATACTTTTCGTAAAAAAGATCCAGCATTATTTCCGGAGAATTTTCCTTTCAAAACTGCAGTAGGTTTAAAAGAGGAAAGAACAAATGCAGGATAAATACCAGAGAGCGTCGATCCTATGATGAATACACCTAAAGCAACTAACCAGAATTGAGGATTTTTTAGAAAATCTAGACTAAGTAGAGAGTCTGTTAACTGATTAAAATACCGGATGCCTAATACCACAATCAGTAGCCCGATGACCAAAGAGATGAAATTTAGTACGATTGCTTCGGTTAAAAATTGGTAGATCAGCTGTTTTTGGTAAGCTCCCATGGTTTTTCTTACGCCAACTTCCTTAGCCCGCTCTACTGATCTGGCAGTTGAAAGGTTAATGTAATTGACCCACGCAATGATCAGGATAAAGAAAGCAACAATAGATAAAAAGAATACTGAATCTCCATCTCCTTGTTCTTCTGGTTCAGATTCTTGGAGTAGATTAGAATACAAGTGAATGTCTGTAATCGCTTGTAATGGGAATTCTGATCTTCTATTTCGTTCCTCAAATCCCTCGCCTCTTTCATCCCAAAGCACGTCATTGAATTTTTCATCGAAAGCAAGTGGGTCAGTTCCTGGTCTTAATAGTACATACGAATTGAAATCATACCATCCCCAAGCGGTTTCAGAATTAGACTCTCCTGTTTCGTCATTCCTCGTTTGATTATTGAGGGTTTCATAGGAGATAATGAAGTCAAACTTTATGTGAGAATTATTAGGAACATCTTTTGCAATGCCAGTAATCTCTAAATTTCCACCTAGCCATGAATGGAATTTTATTTCCTCCCCTATCACGTCAGTATTCCCAAAATACTTTTTGGCGATACTTTCGGATATCACTACCTGATTGGGTTCATTCAAAACAAAATTTGGATCTCCTTGAAGCAGTGGAAAATCGAATATTTTCAAAAAGGAGGGATCGGCTACCTGAATTCTATTTTCTCGAAACTTAATATTGTCCTTCGAGATTACTCCACTCATGGGGAAAGCACGGGCAAAATCTATTACTTCAGGCATCTTTTCTTTCATGAATGGCCCCACTCTTGGAACTGCAGCCGCACAGTCAATATTTAACTCTTCTCCATTGTACACCTTGTACCGGATTCTATAGAGGTCTTCATGATTGCTGTGAAATTTGTCATAGCTGTTTTCATAGGAGACATACTGAAGTATAAATATGAATGCAGAAATACCTAATGCGAGCCCCATAATATTGAGCGCTGAATAGACTTTATTTTTCTTGATCGTCCTTAATGTGATTTTGAAATAGTTTTTTATCATGGCTGTTGAGTTTTTGTGAATGACCTTTTTTCTTCTTCTTAAATGATAATTTCGAGTAGAAAGCACTACGTCTTTCATATACATGAGAGATGCGTGTCTCTTATTTTTTTCCGCTACTCGTTCAATAAAAATCTCCTGCAGATCACCTGAAATCTCATCATGAAGATCCTTGTCATAAATCTTTCTGAGTAAATACCTGCCTAGTTTAGGCGGCAGTATGGTTTCAGAATCCTTCATGAATTAAATGGTATGAAAGGAAAGTTGAGGGATTGTCTTCCAAAGCTGCTGCCTGATGTCTTTGGATTGCTGTAAAGCAGTAAATCCCGCATTTGTTACTTTGAAATATCGCTTTTGCTTTCCTCCCCTTTTATTAGTGGATCCTCCAAACTCAGAAGTAAGAAATCCCTTATCTTCTAGTCTGTATAGTCCTGAGTGTATCGCACTAATATTTACTTGACGGTTGGCAGATTCTGCTATTTGCGACTTGACAGTCACTGCATATGCTTCTTCTCCAAGCGATGCAACAGTGAGTAAAACAAGCTCTTCAAATTCACCTAAATTGACACCTTTCATACGTTTTAAATTTTATTATCCTCATAAATGTAAATAATAAAATTACATAACCATCACTTTTGTAAATATTATATATAGAAGGTCAATCTGATTTTTGCTGATATCAAAATGATGTATTGCACTTAATTGAATCTTTTTTCCTTCTCAATTTTGTATATTGAACTAGCGAAAACCTACCATTTAATTGTCAGAAAAATCTAATGCACAACGGGTAAATTATTATTCCTCCAGGTTTTTTAAGATCCGGAAGATTCTTGCTATTGTCTTTACGATTGCTGTTCTGATTATAATTTCTTTGGTAGTTTTCTTGAATAAGAAACAAACCAGTTTCATTAAAGAAAATCAAAGTCTCAGTTCTCTTATAAATACATCTGGAAGGCAGAGGATGTTGAGTCAAAATATTTCTAAAACTTCCTTGAAATTAGTTTTTAATGTCAATGATCAGAGAGACAATAGATTGGTTCTTGACTCATTGAGTAACCTGTTTCAGGAGTCTCACAATTATCTACTATCAGCCAATCTTCTCTTGGGGGATACAAAGCTGGACTCGCTTTTTACAATTGCAGTTCCACATTATTCGCAAATTAATAGCTCGTCAAAACAGATTATTCAAGATAGTACACATACTGATGAATTGAATGATCTGTTAAGTGCTGAGTATTCCTTTTTGCCTGTCATGGATTTGATTACCAAGCGATATGAAAAACTTGGATCTGGAGCATTAAATGAAATCAATAATAATCTTGAGTTATCAAATTACCTACTTGCATTAATAGTTATAATAGCGGTTGGAATTGTGTTTTATTTGACATTGAGAATCATTAAATCCTACACTATAGCATTAGGAGACCAAGCAACTATTCTCCAGTCTTTAGGTGATCGGTTAAATACTTTTTTTGAGTCAACAAGTGACCTAATTTATGAACTGGATGAACATTCTAGGTATACCTATGTAAACAAGACTGTTGAAAAGCTTTTGGGATATTCGTTAGAAGAGCTTAGAAAAAAAAGTTGTTGGGACTTTGTTCCGGACGAGTACCTAGATACCACCAGAAACTATTATATCGATCATGTTAAAACGATGAAGAAATCGTCCTATTATGAGTTTCCAATTAAAGACCTAAATGGCAATTGGATATGGCTGGGTCAAAGCGTTGATTATAGGTATGAGGGAAATAAAGCGATAAAGGCCTACGCAATAGCCAAGGATATAACTAATCAAAAAAATATAGCCACGAAGAGAAAAAAATATGGCGAAGGTCTTCGATTACTTAACGAATTGGGAGCTAAAACTTCAAAAAATCATATTGAGCTAATCTCAGAAGGTCTTAGGTTGTGCACCGATTTTCTTCGTCTTGATGTTGGAATTGTTAGTGAGGTGGAAAAAGAAACGTACACCATTCTTGACTTTTATCCTGCTAATGCAGGATTAGAAAGAGGACAATTATTTGAATTGGGAAATACTTATTGTGATATTGCCTTAAAGGCAAATAAAACCATCGCCATTGATGAAATGAGTACATCCAAATACAGTGCTCATCCTTGCTATGATAATTTTAAATTGGAATCTTACATTGGAGCTAGCTATTCGGTGAAAGGAAAAGTAAGGGGAACTGTCAATTTTACAAGTAACAATCCGAGAAACAAAAAATTCACTGAATACGACATTGATTTTGTGACTTTAGTAGCGAGATGGGTAGGTACCATTGTTGAAAATCATGAAGCATCTAAAGCGATAGAAAAGAAGCAAAGCATACTGCAAGCTTTTGTATCATCTGCTCCAGCAGCTATCGCTATGTTTGATACCAATGTCCATTACTTGGCAGCTAGTAAAAAATGGTACGATGATCCCTCGATAGAGGGAGAGATTATTGGAAAATCTCATTATGATGTTTTTCCTGAAATAGGAGAGGAGTGGAAGGATGTGCACCAGCGAGCTATTGGTGGAGAAACCTTGAAATTTGATGAAGATCCATTTCCAAGGACCGATGGGAGTATTGAATGGATTAAATGGGAAGTAGGTCCATGGTATGACGCGAGTGGAAAGATTGGTGGTCTTATTATGTTTACAGAAGATGTAACTAGACAAAGAAAGCAACGCGAAAAGTTAATGATTGCCAATGAAGAACAGGATAATCTGGTTGCCATAATCGCGCATGATCTGAAAGCTCCTTTTAGTCAGATACTAGGATTGTCAGATTTGATTCAAGGAGTTGATAAGGACACAGAAACGGTAAAGGAAATGATCAAGAAAGTCTCTGGTACAAGCTTGAACATGATCAATGATTTAGTTGAGTTGAAGTACCTAGAAAAGTCAGGTCTTAACATAGAACTTACTGAGTTTGATCTGCGATTATTTTATGAAACGAAGATGAAATTATTTCTAGAGAGGGCTCAAAATAAGAAAATCACATTGACTGGTAATGTTTCCCTTGCAAAAGACAGGATCGTAGGAGATGAAGATTCAATAGGGAGAATTGTGGATAATCTCTTATCAAATGCAATTAAATTTTCACCGAAAGGGGAGGAGGTCATCTTCAATCTCTCTGGTACATATGATGGGATCATTCTTTCCATAGAAGATAGTGGGGAGGGATTTACGAAAGAGGATAAGGAGAAGGTATTTCAGAAATTTCAAAAACTGAGTACACGTCCTACTGGAGGAGAAAGCTCCTCTGGATTGGGTCTTTCCATAGTGAATGCATTAGTGGATAAGCTCAATGGAAAAGTAACACTGGAAAGTGAAAAGGGTGAGGGAGCTAAATTCACTGTTGTACTGCCAATCAATCCGTGATTATTCAGAGTTTAAGTTGTTTATATCTATTATCAATACTTCTGCTAAATCAGAAATGAGGTATTTTCGATCACTCTTGATTTCTTTGCATACAGACCTTGTTCGCTTCTTCTCAAGCTTGGCAAATGTTCTCTTGTTGAAAATGAATTGATTACCTATAGGAATATCTTTCAATAAGACCTTGTCGGAAGGAGCGTCAAATTGCTTTAGGATCTGATAGAGTACAGGATCTGAACAGCTCGAAGCTTTTGGATTTTTAAAGTAGCGCTTTAGCGCTGAAAGGACTGCTTTTGGAAAGACATCTTCAGTCAGCATTGGTTCAGCAATGTTTTTGAAACTATTCTTCCACTCTTTTCCATGAGGCTGAATAGATCGTTTGTACTGTTTGAAAGCAATAAGATGAGCTACTTCGTGCAAATAGGTTACCAGAAAAGCATATGGATTTAGATCATTATTGATTGTAATTGTGTGCTTATTCGTTTTGGGATCATAGCGATAATCTCCCAGCTTGGTTTGTCTCGCTTTCTTGATTTTGAATTCGAAAGCTAGCTTTTGATACAGCTTATTGCAATAACTGACTGCAGTTTCAGGGATGAATTTCCGAAAGACGTCCTCAGAGGTCAATTTAAGCGTATGATAGTTTGCCTTTTGGAATAGGAATGCTTCTATTTTCCTCTTTAGCTATAGCAATCCACTCACTTATTACCGTATGAGCATTTTCTATAGCTTCAAGGTGGCTACTACCATCAGCCATGCACCCTGCGAGCTCAGGAACTTCAGCGATGAAACACCCATCATCTTCACTCCAATAGATAATAATTTCGTACTTATGTTCACTCATGTGAATACAATTTATACTTCAAGATAATATTTCTAACTTGTTTTACTTGATAAGGTTTAGCCTTATTTCCTTTTGGCTGAATATTGATGATTTCTTCAATGTCAAGTTTAGTGTAAATATGGTGACTCCCCTTAATCCTTTCATTAAAACCAAGACTAATGAGCAGATTTTTCAAGGTTTGAAACTTCACATTCTGATCTTTCGATCCTGATAAGATATCAAGAATGTCTTTCTTACCCATTACTTTTTCTTAAATATCAATTGGACAGGGACACCTCTGAAATCAAAATTTTCTCTTAACCGATTATTCAAATAACGCTGATAGGGCTCTTTGATGTACTGCGGGAAATTGCAGAAAAAAGCAAAGGTTGGTGTATGAACAGGGAGCTGAGTCATGTATTTGATCTTGATAAATTGACCTCTAACTGCTGGCGGTGGGTAGTGCTCTATTTCCTTACCCATAATCTCATTCAGCTTGGAGGTAGCTATTTTTCTTGTTCTGTTTTCATACACAGTCAATGCCAACTCTAGCGTCTGCATGATCCGTTGCTTAGTGAGCACGGAAGCGAAAATGATGGGTATGTAGCCCAATGGGCCAAGTTTAGCTTCAAATGTTTTCTTGTATTCATTGGCAGTCTTAGTGTCTTTCTCCACTAAATCCCACTTATTTACCATCAAGACAATTCCTTTCTTGTATTTATGAGCTAAACCAATAATGCTCATATCTTGAGATTCCAAACCAGTAGTAGCATCAATCATCACTACACAAACGTCTGAATCTTGAAGTGCCTGAACAGCCCTTAATGTAGAATAGAACTCTATGTCTTCTTTTACTTTCGCTTTTTTTCTTAAGCCAGCCGTATCGGTAAGGATAAAGTCCTTACCAAATTGATTGTATCGTGTATTGATAGCATCTCGTGTCGTACCTGCAATATTGGTAACGATGCTTCTTTCCTTTCCAACGAGTGCATTAACGAATGAAGATTTCCCGACATTGGGTCTTCCTAGAATGGCAATTCTTGGAACATCTTCTCTTTCTAGTTCTTCATCTTCGAAAAGTTTGACTACATCATCCAATAGATCACCTGTACCAGTCCCACTTGCTGCCGCAATAGGGTATAAGTCAGCGTCCATACCAAGGTTGTAGAACTCATTGGCGGCCAAATGCTTATCCTGATTGTCAGCCTTATTAGCTACTAGAAAAATCGGTTTTTTAAGCTCACGAACCACATTGGCAAAATCTTGATCCAAACCATGAAGTCCGGTAACACAATCCACCATAAAGAGGATGGCTGTTGCTTCATTGAGTGCTTCTTTTACCTGAGCTCGAATGGCACCCTCAAAAATATCGTCAGATCCTTCTACATACCCACCAGTATCTATCACGGTAAATTTCTTACCATTCCATTCACTGTATCCATAGTGACGGTCTCTCGTTACTCCAGACTCATTATCCATAATGGCCTGTCTCTGCTCTACAAGTCTGTTGAAGAGTGTGGATTTACCCACATTGGGTCGTCCTACGATTGCTAGAATATTGGCCATTTGAACTATCTGATTTTAAAAGCGCGAAGATAGCGAAAACAATACGGAGTTATTTCTCATTTGCTGTAGATATATACTTATCCACTTGCTCCTCCAGTATAGGAAGTGGCACTGATCCATTTCTCAAAATCACATCGTGAAATTCTTGAATGTTAAAATCTTCACCAAGTGCCTCTTCTGCTCGTAATCTCAATGTTTTGATCATTAATTCGCCCATTTTGTAACTTAGTGCTTGTCCAGGCCAGCCGATGTAGCGATCTATT
>CAYGTD010000156.1:0-8408 GCA_964352725.1 uncultured Roseivirgaceae bacterium | reverse complement strand
TGATAGAGCGGAAGAAGCAGCAGTGAAGAGTCAAGAAATTGTAGATGGGTATAATTTTTTAGTAAGCATAGCACCTGAAACCAAAGCGGCCAATTTAGAAGCCTATATTAAAACAACCACTGAGTCTGGAATACTGGACTTCCATCACAAAGGTCAAGTATTGGAGATCTCTTTTAGAGATGGCACGACCTATGAGTACTTTGGTGTTTCCAAAAACATTTATATCAAATTGATTAATTCGGACAAGCCTTATCGCTTTGCGAAACGTAGTATTTTCAACTCGTTTCTCTATCGCAAATCAAAGAAGGATCTAGAGCTAGCATAGCTCAAAATGTCTTTCTTACATTATGATCTTTTGAGCTAAGTCAACTCAAACCGAATGAATATGGATGAGTATTTTCAATTATAATTTAGGGTTGTCGATGCTATTCAACACCATTTAAAGAGCTATTCAGCACTTCATCCATTTCTTTCATTTTACTTGAATATATTTCTATTACATTCATCATGTAAAACCTAATCTATATGAAATATTTCAATCTCACATTCGCTCTATTACTCATTTCTACGATCATCATTGGTCAAGATTTTTCAGTCCTAAAGTACCGTGAACTTGGCCCCTATCGCGGTGGTAGAGTCACCGCTGTGGCAGGTGTCGCATCTCAACCAGCCACCTTTTATCTGGGAGCTACAGGGGCAGGCGTTTGGAAAACCGAAGATTACGGTACTTCATGGCGAAACATATCCGATGGCTTTTTCAAAACTCCATCTATTGGAGCCATGGCCGTAGCACAAAATGATCCCAACATTATCTATGTAGGCACTGGATCAGATGGTCTTAGAAGTAATGTAATTGAGGGAAAGGGGATGTATAAATCCATAGACGGTGGAGAAAATTGGATGGAAATTGGACTTCAAAATGTGGGGCAAATAGGTGCCGTTCGTATTCACCCACTTAATCATAACGTAGTTTATGTAGCTGCTGTGGGTAATGCATTTAAATCCAATGAGGATCGGGGTATTTTCAAAACAACAAATGGTGGTAAAACATGGGAAAAAGTCCTTTATATATCCGCTGAAGTAGGATTTTCAGATATTGAATTTTTACCTTCTAATCCTGAAATACTCTTTGCTTCTGCATGGAAAGCAGAACGAAAACCGTGGACTATCATTAGTGGTGGCACACCAGCAGAGGGTGGTATTTATAAGTCGCTAGATGGAGGTGCTACTTGGAACAAAACAATGGCAGGTCTTCCTACTTCTTTAATTGGTAAAATTGATGTGGCGATTTCGCCTGCAGATTCCAAAATTGTCTATGCATTAGTAGAAGCTCCAGAAAAAGAAGGCGGATTGTTTAAATCCACTGATCAAGGGGAAACATATAAGCAGGTATCCAGCGACAATGTGATCCGTACTCGTCCATTTTATTATAATAACATTCGAGTAGATCCTAAAAATGCAGATATCATTTATGCATTAGCTACTCGCTATTCAAAATCAATTGATGGTGGGAAAACATGGAAGTCGATGCGTCCTCCACATGGAGATAATCATGATATGTGGATTAATCCTAATAATCCTGACCTTTTCATACAGGCCAATGATGGAGGTGCTAATGTGACTCACAATGGAGGGAAAACATGGTCTACTCAATTCAACCAACCAACTGGGGAAATATATCAGGTGGAAGTGGATGACCAATATCCTTATTGGGTATATGGAGGGCAGCAGGACAATTACTCGACAATCGCGGTACCAAGTCTTGCGCCCTACAGCATGCAAGCCCCAGGCATTGGATACATTATAAATACAGGTGGATGCGAGACAGGTCCAGCTGTGCCAAAACCTGGCAATGCCAATATTGTATACTCCAACTGTAAAGGACGATTTGGTGTATTTAACAAGGAAACAGGCACTGAAATGCAATTCTATGTAGGAGCTACAAATATATATGGGCACAATCCTACCGATTTAAAATATAGATTTCAGAGAGTCTCTCCTATTCATGTTTCCCCTCACAATCCCGATGTAGTCTATCACTGCTCGCAGTTTGTGCATAAAACCACCAATGACGGAGAAACATGGGAAACAATTTCTCCTGATCTAACAGCATTTGAAGCTGACAAACAAGTTATTTCAGGATCACCAATAACAAGAGATGTGACTGGCGAAGAATATTACAGCACCATTTACTCCATTCGAGAATCTCCTTTAAAGGAAGGTTTGATTTGGGTGGGTGCCAACGATGGACTGGTACATGTAACACAGGATGGTGGAAAAAGCTGGCAAAATGTAACTCCTCCAAAACTACCTAAAGGAGGAAGAGTAGACGCTGTAGAACCTTCTCCACATAATCCTGCCAAAGCATACATTAGTGTATTAAGATACCAGCTTGGAGACACTAAACCATACATTTATAAAACGACCAACTATGGCAAATCTTGGCAGCTACTAACTACAGGATCCAATGGGATCTCGATAGATACTCCAACTCGTGTGATAAGAGAAGACACAGAGAAAGAGGGTCTACTTTTCGCAGGAACAGAGTACGGTATTTTCGTTTCATTCGATGATGGAGGAAGTTGGAAGTCTTTTCAGCAAAACCTTCCTATCACTCCTATTACTGATATTAAAATTCATAGAGACGATATCGTAATGTCTACTATGGGCAGAGGCTTTTGGGTGTTGGACAAAATCAACGCATTACGTCAAAAGGATTTTTCTAGCGAAAATGAGGCGGCTCTAATTAAACCGAGCAATACAATTCGATATCGTACTCCTTCTGGCGCTTGGGGTAGTAGTACACCTAGTTACCCTAGACCTTCAGTAATGATTGATTACTTTCTTCCAGAAAAGACATCTGGACTTAAACTCGAAATCAAAAATGCAAAAGGAGATCTTATTGCTACTTATGTGAGTGATACATCAAAAAATAAAATAGCTGATGAGATTCTTACGGATATGAGCACCAACAACACGGAGTATCTAATTAGTAAATCCTTAAGCTTAAAAAAAGGATTGAACAGATTTGATTGGGATATGACCATGACTGGAGCATGGCACAAAGAGGAAAACAGACGGTTCAAAAATGGACCTATGGTAAAACCAGGAATATATACTATTGAATTGACGATAGATGATAACGTGCTTTCTCAATCTTTTGAACTTCTTATGGATCCTAGAAATGAAAATGCGAACGTTACTACTGATCAAATTAATAAGCAGGTGGATCTGCAAGTGAAGATGCGTGATTTGCTAAGCGACGCAAATAAACTTGAATCTGAGATAGAAGATCGTCAAAAAGAAGACAAAGAGAACACGCAATTAGCCGAAGCGCTTTCTGCACTAAAAACAGAGAAAGGAATCTATATGAAACCAATGCTCATAGATCAAATTTCCTATTTGAACTATATGCTTACAGGGGCGGATCAGGTGCCTGGCAAAGATGCTTATGATAGATATACAGAGCTAAAAACTACTTTAGATAAGCTAAAATCTTCATTGGAATAGAAATCAACGGATGAGCATTTTATATACTAAATGAAGAAAGCATTGAAATACTTAACCCTCCTCCTATTGTTTTCTGCATGTCAGCAAGACAATAGGAATGAGGTGCTGGTTCTTGGCACCATACATGGAAGCCATCTGACTCAATCCGAGTATTCGATAGATATACTAAGGGATATGATTCGTAAAATTGATCCAGATATCATTTTAGCAGAGATTCCTCCCGATCGATTTGAAAAGGCAATGAGTACTTATGCAAAAACAGGAGTCGTCAATGAGTACCGAGTGGCTCGATTTCCCGAATACGTAGATGTGATCATTCCCTTGACGAAGGAAATGGATTTCACCATTATCCCAACCGCAGCATGGACGGAAGAAATGGCAGATGCACGCACCGAAAAAATGCGATCCATTCGTGATGATCCTAATCGATATAATGATTGGCAAGCTTATGGGTACGCTAAATACCAAGCAGACTCTATCAAAGAAGCTTCAGGTAGAGAATTTGATCCATACTGGATCAATTCACCCGCTTATGATGAAGCTGGAGAAGTTGCTTTGAGTGTATATAATGATCTATTCAATGATGAACTTGGACTAGGCGGGTGGGACAATATCAACAAAGCGCACTTTGCTCATATAGATAGGGCTCTCGATCAATATGCCAACCAAGAAAAGCGAATAGTGATTACCTATGGAGCTGGACACAAGGGGTGGTTTTTGAGAGAATTGAAAAAGAGAGAGGATATTAAATTGATAAGTTTGACAGAAGCGATGAATGATTCTTCCAATTAGTCTTCGATAAATTTCATAATTCCCCTCACAATTCACAAACGAATTTGTTAATTCAACATGCCCTACAAAAGACTTGCTCTCATACTCGGTAACTGTCTCTTTCCAGATCATGAAAGATTAAATCCAAACAGTTCTACCCTCTTCTTCATGGCAGAGGATGCTGGATTGTGTGAACATTTTAAATACCATAAGCATAAACTGGTCATGTTTCTTTCTGCCATGCGGTCCCATGCTGAAGAAATAGAAAAGGACTACTCTATCTCCTATTATAAGTTATCAGAAAAAAACAGAGAACAGTCTTATGAAGACAAGCTAAAAGAGACACTAAGCCATTACCAAGACATCCAAGAAATTGTTACATACGATATTGAAGATCACTTCTTTGAGAAACGAATAAAAGACTTTTGTAAGAAGGAAAAGCTAAAACTAACGATCGTAGATTCACCTTCATTTATTACTACTAAGGACAAATTCAAAGAGTATAATAAAAGCGTGAAAAGACCATTCATGCACACCTTCTATCAGCAGCAACGAAAAGATCTGAGAGTTTTATTGGAGAACGATGGTAAGTCTCCACTGCATGGCAGCTGGTCTTTTGATGAAGATAATCGAAAGAAATTACCAAAGAACATCTCCATCCCTGAATTTCCAACTATCCACCCTACTGAGCATACGGTAGATGTTATTGAGTTGATTAATGAGTTATTTCCAGATCATCCGGGAAGTACCGAAAATTTTCTTTGGGCCACTACTAGAAGACAAGTACTCTTCTTACTCAATGACTTCCTAAAAGAACGATTTGAAAATTTTGGTCCTTATGAAGATGCTATTGATCACAAGGAAGTATTTATTTTTCATTCTATTCTTTCCCCTTACATCAATATGGGACTCATCACTCCTGATGAGGTAATCGATAAAGCATTAGAATATCATCAGGAAAATAACACGCATTTTCCCAGTGTAGAAGGATTTGTTCGCCAAATTATTGGGTGGAGGGAGTTCATGCGTGGAATCTACCACGAGTACGATGATGAATTGAACACCAATCATTTTAATCATAAAAGGAAGATGAAGTCCTGCTGGTATGATGGCACTACGGGTATACCTCCTTTGGATGACTCTATTAAAAAAGCTGTGAAATACGGATATACACATCATATAGAGCGATTGATGATCTTAGGGAACATCATGCTGCTCTGTGAATTAGATCCTACTGAAGTCTATAAATGGTTCATGGAGATGTATGTAGATTCTGCTGATTGGGTGATGGCACCTAATGTTTATGGAATGAGTCAATTTTCCGATGGTGGCATCTTTGCCACTAAACCTTACATTGGTGGTGCCAACTATATCCGTAAAATGAGTCACTATCCAAAAGGTGATTGGGAAGATGTGGTGAATGGCTTATACTGGCGCTTCATTGACGAGAATCTAGAAACCTTTGCAAATAATCAGCGAATGTCCATGATGGTAGCAACGCTCAAAAAAATGAATCCTGAAAAGAAAGATCGCATCTTTAAAGCGGCGAATGATTTTATAGCGAAAGTGACGAAGTAGTAAATTCATACTAACAAAAAAATGAATCAGCACTAGATAAAACCAATATAAACCACACAAATCCACTTTATTTTAATTTTATTATTCTTTTATTATGATCAAAAACAAAATTTTAATTGCAATAAATTAAAATATACCATATTTTCATTACCTTATGGGTAACCAAAAAACCTAAAGTATGAAATATTCAATCTATCTGCTTTTACTTTTAGCAATTGCATGCCAGTCAAAATCACCTGCTCCTCAGCAAACAGGTGCGGATGAACAACTTAGAGATCAGCTCACAGGTGCATGGAAAATGATCGACTATTTGACGGTATCGAATGAAGGTGACTCATCTACTGACGAACGAATTCAATATAAAATGTATGTCGATGGAAGTGTAATGTGGGGATTTGAGTCAGAAGCTGAATATACCGAGTGGTTTGGTTATGGGACATATTATATTGACGGAGATACCTTGTATGAAACCATGCTATCTGGTTCATGGGCCTTTAGACAAGCCATAAGTAACAATACCAATTTCTTTCGCATTGCCTTGGATGTAACTGACAGCACATATACGCAGGTAATCGCTGAGGAAGATCAGACAGTGTATGAAACTTATGCAAGGATTTACAATTGAGGACATACTGCATATTATACTCTGATACTTCAATAGTAATTTCAAGTTCAATTAGACTTTCTTAACAGATTTGATTTCTTTCAAATCAGAATAAATAGCTAATAAGTAGATAGCTCTCTTGTATACAGTATTAAAAAATACTGACCTATGATTGGCTCCTATACTTGTAAAATTGATCAAGCGTAATTGCATGAGGGAGTGTAATAACAGAAATGAGAATGAAGAAAAGCAGAATCAAAGAGGCCTGACTTTCAGGTTTAATTAGCCATAAAAGTAGGATGATACCCAAAATAGCCGCTGAACTAAATTTTGCTAGATCTTTCACAAATTGTTTAAAATGATAATTTTTGCTTCTTGCCGACAACCATTGGTATTGATGCTTGAATGCATTGAACGAATGAAAAAAAACAAAGTATAACGTAAAAGCAAGTACAAAATCTAGCAATAAATGAAGGATCGAATTGATAGCTACGAAAGATAGCAATTTGACTACCTGAGCAAAATCAATTTCATTTTTGATATAGTAGTAGGTCAAATATATCAGCATGATCAAATAAATTAATAAAGCGATATACCCTGATTGAATTGGGATTCCTGAAGAAATAGAAAATCCGGTTACTAAGCTGAAATATGGATCAATTTCTTGAGGGTCAAAGAATATAGGTGCAATCAAAATAATTGAACCCCATAATAATGAATGTATAAGTTGCCGATTTTTTACTGCTATATCTTCTAGTAATTCCTGACCAAAATGATACGCAGATAATACAAAAAATATAAATAAAGCTTTTGCTGGATCCACTAACCACCATAAGGTATATCCTGCTGCAATGAGAAGATAAGTTATAACGTACCTAACAAGACTCCTTTGATCAGATGTTGATCGGTGAATTTTATGATCCACTGCTCCATGTGGCACTCCTACAAGAAGAATAAGTAGGAGACAAAAGACTGTTGAGTAAGTGTTATCCACCCCATCCAAAAAGAATAGCAAGATTGCACCAAAGACTACTCCCACATATTGAACAAGTTGGAACATATTTTAAATAAAAAAAGGGAGGAATAAATCCCTCCCTATATTTAAAAATATAAATTAAGCTGTAGCTGTTTTTGCAGATTTACTTACTGCTAAACTGTAAATGACCAAACCAAATCCGATTTTGTTGATCGCATCACCGATATTATAGATGATGTCTAATGATTGAATATTCAACACCCCTGCCAACAATCCATCTGTCTCAATTGCCATGTAACCGATTGGGTATATTGCCCATCCAACTAGAATAAACCACGCTAATGTGTTAAAAGCTTTTTGAAGAAGTGGATCATTCGAATTTTTAGAAAGTTGCTTTGCAGAACCAAACCATACTTCATAAAAAATGCCAAGATAACCTAGCGTTGAAATAGCACCCCAAATGGCACTGCTATCTCTGAAAACAGTTTCTCCAAGATAACCAGCTACCAACATCCATACAGAGTAGGCGATCATTTTCCAAAGTAGTCCTGTTTTGGCTCCAAAAGCTTTTAGGATTAAATAAAATTCTACACACATCAACGGAACTGTTAGAATCCAATCGATGTAACGGAATTCAGTTGGCGATGTGCCATTCTCAATCCAAAAATCTCGCATGTAAAAGTAGTGGACTGCAGCAATAAATGTGATCAATCCTGAAACTAGCATAGAGGTTCTCCATTTTCCTTCCACATTCCTCATCTCGAAAAAGAAGAATACAGTGGCTGCCAACATGGCCATGCTTCCAATAAAAAAGGTAAACCCTACATAATCACCAGATTGAAGGGTTGCTGTTAAAATTGTTTTCATTTTGCTTAATGTTTGATTATTTGTTACTAACCACATTAGTTTAATTTTGTTTAATTTTTTTATAAAAAAATTAAACAAAATTAATTTTATACATGTATTAAC
>CAYGTD010000155.1:0-8416 GCA_964352725.1 uncultured Roseivirgaceae bacterium | reverse complement strand
AAGATGCCTTCATGAAATTTTGGGATAAGATTGAACATTATGATTCTTCAAAAGGGCGTTTTTTCACCTGGATGGCGAATATTAGCCGAAATCTTGCGATTGATAAATTGCGATCAAAAGAAATGAAGAAGGTCGGGAAAACCGATAACATAGAAACCTACGTAACTGGAATAGATAAGGAAAGATTGAGCCATCAACATGAAGATGGTATTGGAATGACAGAGGTGGTAAAGACACTACGTGACGAAGAAAAATTCGTTATTGAGATGGTATACTTTAAAGGCTATACACAATCAGAAATATCAGATGAATTTGATATCCCTCTTGGGACAGTGAAAACACGTCTTCGAATGGCGCTCAAGAATATGAGAAATGTTTTAAAAAAAGAGTGAGTATAGAAGAATACATATCGTCAGGCGTTTTAGAATCCTATGTTCTAGATCAGCTTACACTAGCTGAGAGAGTAGAGGTGGAAAAAATGGCCCATGATCATGCAGTAGTGCGTGAAGAGATAGAGCTCATAGAGCTATCTATTGAGGCGATTGCTTTTAAATCTCCCGTAAAACCTGCCGGACATTTGAGAAGCAGTATTCTTAACAAGATAGAAGGAAAAGAAAATGATACTCCCGTTATTTCAATAGATCGAAACGATTCAGGTTCTTTTCTGAAATATGCAGCAGCAGCTTCCATTATAGTTGCTCTTGGTTCATCCATCCTTGCTTTTAATTATTGGAACAAATGGAAAGGTGCTGAAAATAGGCTTTCTGACTTGATCGCTCAAAATGAACAATTCGCTGAAAACTATAATACTGTGAATCAGCAGTTGAACAACTTAGAAAATGCAGTTGCCGTGATTGACAATTCTGCATATACCCGAGTAGTTCTCAATGGCACAGACAAATCCCCAGAGGCTAAAGCAACTATTTACTGGAACAAGACCACTGAAGATGTTTACTTAAGCATCAAAAACCTAAAAGTGATATCGCAAGATCAACAATATCAGCTATGGGCCATCATAGATGGTAAGCCTGTGGATGCTGGTGTATTTGATCTTAGCAATTCTAGCATGTTAGTGCAAATGAAAAGTACGAATCCAAATGCTGTCGCCTTTGCCGTAACAATCGAGCCTCGTGGTGGTAGCGAAAACCCATCACTTGAGACCATGCAGGTAATTGGCAATGTTTGATATTATCAGAAGATATGTCTAAAATAGCTTTTAAGAAATGTTTATCACTGCCGCTCAGCAATCACTTCCAAATACTCTTCAATGCGCTTTTTGCTAAAGTAACTACCACTTTTAATCACTCCCACGATACTTTGAGTATTAGAAACGGTTTCTAGAGGGTTTTCTGAGAGAAGAACCATATCAGCGAATTTTCCAGAAGAAATAGTACCGTAATCTTCTTCTATACCTAAATAGATAGCTGGGTTAATCGTTGCAGTTTTTAGTGCCTCTGCTGGAGACAGTCCTGCCTCTTCTAGCATTGCTATTTCTAAATGCAAACCAAGTCCTGGCCAGCATAGAGGGTTAGCGCCCATGTCAGTTCCAGCCAAAAGCCTTACACCTGTCTCATGCATGTCATTTATGATCCGCTTGTAATGCTCTACTTGTAATTGTTTCACTTCTAAAAACTCCTTTTGACGATAACGCAAGTGGTCATTGACTTGAGGTGTCCAGTACTTTTTCATGTAATCCGGTAAGTACTTAAAATAAATCTGATCGGTCTTTACTTCATTTTCAAAATAGGCATTTTTATACCACATAGAGATAGTAGGAGTAATCCAAGTGTCATTATTCACAAACGTTTGATAAAGTGTTTTGGCTTTGACTGGATCATACGTTTCTATGATACGTTTATTTCTGAATACGTATTTGGAAAGACGATCCTGCAATCCGCCATAGTCTAGCGTATTGTTTCGGATCTTAATCTCATCCGATGAGCATTCTATAGGGATATCCAAAAGATGTTCTAAGCTTTTCATACCACTTTTAGATGCCTGAGTATTGGTCACGGATTGTGGTACATGCCCACAAAATGGGAAGTCAATACTTATAGCATACTCACTCAAAGCATAGTAGATAGAATCTGGCAATAAGGAATATACCTTTAGGAAATCAACACCAACTACTTGGAGTGAATCTACGGTAGGTTTTACTGCTTTTGTGGAAGAGATGCCAATTGATCCATCCCACATTGGATTTGGGCCATCTATGAGTGGACCAGCGGCTACAATTTTGGGCCCTAAAAGACTTCCATTTGCCATCTTTTCTCGCCAATCGTTTACAACTTTTAGTGAACCCGCCATATCACGTATTCCCATTACGCCATGCAATACAAAAAGCGGCAACAATAAGTCTCTACTTGCCTCATCTGGATTCATTCTCCACATTTCAGGATCGTCAGGATGCGCGTGCATGTCCCATAGCCCAGGAATAAGATATTGTCCTGATGCATCTACTTTCCTGATTGCATCAATCTCAGTAGTGCCTGATTTTACAACATCATGAATTCTATCTCCCTTCACAATGACATCCATGCCTTGAAGGATTGACCCACTCTCAACATCTACTATGTTCACGTTTTCAATAGCTATATCAGCCCTTCTATTGAATTGAGAAAAAACGGTAACATGAACGAAAATGAAAAGTGAAAAGAGTCTTGTTTTCATAAATATCAGTTCAAATAGGTCTCAATATCCTCTATAAAATCCTCTTATGTGACCTACGGCTTGATTATATATTGGCGCACAAAACTGCTCAAAAAGAAACTGAGGGGGAGGGGATGGAGCCTCTTTTTGGTCTGATCTATCCAATTCTTCTTCCGTTAAAGCACGTTTATCCCCTTTATAGTTGGCCCATTCAGATAGCCACTGATAATTTCCCGTCATTTTTCTTTGAAACAAAATCCTATCTGTTCGAGCATCATATATTTTTAAATCAAGTAAACCACGAGAGTCTAGGTATTTAGAATACTCCGTATATTCAGCTTCAACTGTACCATATACATCTTTTTTCTCACCATCGATTTCTACTGAGCCTACAACCACACTATCCTTGGTAATTTGTCTAGCTGATTCTTTAAAAAAAGTCTGTCCAACTACAAAATCATCAAATTGCATCACAATCACATGATCTGGCTGATCCAGTCCTTCTCTATCTGCTTCGGCAGGACTATACAATCTTACAAATTCATTGAACCCAGCCCTCTCTACAAATTCGTAAAGCTGATTTTGGAAAAACTCATGGCTCAAGCCTAGTGTTCTGGAGTGAACCGGAATTTGATCAATTACTACTTTCAACGTAGCGTAGTATTTAGACTCTTCTAGCTTTTGTGGAGTGTCTTTATAGTTAGGTCTTAAGTCTTGAACTCTTTGAAAATGACGATAAGCAGTAATTGCTGATTCGCGATTCCCTTTAGCCAACTCTTCAATGCCTGCATCATATCGTTCGTCTGCTGCGAGTATTGCAGCATCGTTATATTCGCTTCTATAGTTGGTAATTTTTGGCACTATTTCCAAACAAGAAGGACATCTCCACACCTCATCATACATTTGGTTTAGTTTTCCATAAGATGTCGCAATTTGATCCCACTTAAATCTGTCTTGAGAGTTCCTTAACTGCCTTATTCTAGTCAGATGTAGTTTTTCTGCCAATGGATAAGCTTTCCGCAATGTTTCAGAGGCTTTTCTATTTCCTGGGCTTTTTTGCAATCTATTGATAGCGGTAGAAACTGAAGCTTCATAGTTACCCTTTTCAAATTGCTTTTTGCCACTTGAGCATGCACTTAAAAAAAATATAATAAGTATTGGTATGAAATTTTTCATGGCCTTATTGTTTAAGAATAGGTGTTTCAAAGATTAAGCCATTAAAGGGAAAAAACTATGAGTTGTTTGTTTTTATAGATAAAGGGTATCAAAAGGACAATTTGAATTGAGTCTTAATTTCTTACACTCTAACTTTCCTGTATGAATTCACATGCACATGCAGAAGGCCACATTCATGGCGAGAAAAGTATTTTCAAGAAGTTTCAAGACTATTTAGGAGAGTTTGTTTACGGAGGAATAGACGGTAGTGTTACCACTTTTGCTGTCGTTGCAGGCTCGGCAGGAGCAGGACTCGAGAGTTCTATTATTATCATTTTAGGATTTGCTAATCTCATCGCAGATGGGTTTGCTATGTCAGTGGGGAGTTTCCTCTCTACAAAATCAGAAAAACAGAAATACGATAAACATAAGGCAATTGAATATTGGGAAGTAGACAATTTGCCAGAAAAAGAAAGAGAAGAAATCAGAGAAATATATGAAGCAAAGGGCTTTGAAGGCGAATTATTGGAAAAAGTAGTGGATACCATCACCGCAGACAAAGATCGCTGGGTGGACGTAATGATGAAAGAAGAGTTGGAAATGATGGAAGAAACCAAGTCTCCTTTTGCTATGGGTAGTGTTACCTTCCTTTCATTTGCTTTGTTTGGGTTCGTTCCGTTGTTGATATATGTTATCGATTACTTCAATCCATTAAATCAGAATCTATTCCTAATTTCCTCTTGCCTTACAGCTATGTGTTTCATTGTGATAGGGTATTTGAAATGCACAGTGACTGATACCTCTAAAATCCGAGGCATTTTAGAAACACTTGTTTTAGGTGGAGCAGCTGCTACATTATCGTATTTTGTTGGAGATTTCTTAGAAGGTTTGGTTTCTTAAAAGCTAGACTGTGAAGAAAACGAAAAGTTGAAATAGTATAAGGAAGACAAGCGCTACTGCATAGGAAAGTTTATTATTGATGGTTCTTGCTCTGAAAAAGTACAGCAATGCTAAAAGAAGAGTGAAAGGAATAACCAAGCCAAATACACGATAAATATTGTAGCTCTGATTGTAATGAGTGCTGCCATTATCTACTTTGATAATTACACTCATTGGTTTACTAAATATAGGAGTTGCTTCAATTGAGATTCTCTCATAGCCAATAATTGAAGCTTTATCCACATCACTGAACTTCATGACAAAATCAGTAAATCGGATTTCATCATTTCCAGATGCCTCAATAATTTTTTGATGATAAATCTTTCTGGGCAACAGATAATCGATACTCAATAGTAAGTTGAAAATCAAAATAACAAGTGTAGCATAGTTAAAGCCCTTTAAGATACGCTTTGTAAGTTCCTCCTGAAGTTTTGCTTCTTCTTCTGCCCTCTTTCGAGCTCTGGCTCTAGCCTTTCTCCTTCGTTCAGCGTATTCATCTACTTCAGGGTTATAGTTATAGTTTACTGTTTCCTGATGAGGACTTGGTCCCACCTTGGTCAAAAATTCATACGCCTCATTGATTTCAATGAATTTCTCTTTCGCATGTTCATCCTTACTAATGTCAGGATGATAAATCTTCGACAATCTTCTGTATGCCTTTTTTACCTCTTCTTTAGAAGCTCCCGGATTTAACCCCAATATGTCTAAGTATTTGTTGCTCATCTCTGCAACCAACCAAACAATTCCATTAACCAAGCAACACCTAGATGGATGAAAATGCCACCCCAGATATTTCGACTATTGTAGGAAATAATGCCAAGAACATACCCTCCGAAAATGGAGCTGATGGTTTCTCCCATTGGTTTCCCAAAATGGAGAAAAGCATAGGTCACTACCATAGCTAAAACAGCATAGCCGCCTAATGTTCTGGTAAAAGCGAAAATCAGAAATCCCCTAAATATTAGTTCCACAGATATGAAATTGCTCCCATAGCTAAGCTCAAAAAGTCCAACCAACCATCCCTCTGAAATGGATGGATTTTCTTTTAAAAAGAGACTTGCCCCAGACCCTGCATATCTAGGATAAAAAGAACTGATATCAGAAAGGAAAGAGCCTAGTCCCAAGAATATAGCTGAGATTCCTAGTAAGATCAAATAAGGTTTTGGATCGAACTTTTGTAAGCTTAACCCATACCAGTTTTTGTTTGCATCCTTCTCTAATAATGGGTAAATAATCAGCATGGGAATAACTACTAATATGAGACTAGACGCCCAACTAACACAGCGAGCAATGAAGGGAAACTCTCTTGGGTGGAGTATTTCTGAGAGGAAACTAAAGCCATAAAAGGATCGGTCAAGTGAAAGGAGGCCGAACCCAATAATGAATTTAAGCCAGTAGCTTTTACTCTTAAGCCAGTCTCTCCTTTTACCAAAAGCGTACAAAATCAGACAAACAATGAAAAATGGAGTCCCATGAAAAAGAAACATCCATACCCATTTTATCGGTCGCCCATGATAAGAATCAATTACACTGTCTTCAAAGTCATAACGATAGTTCAAGGCGATACAAATAGCAGTAAACACCAAAATGACCGTATACATTTTCCAATCAAAATGTTCTTTTTGGTATTCTTTTAAGTAGGAAATTACTTTTTTCATTCTATTAAATTGACGCCTAAAATAAGTCCATTAGTTTTTCATATCCTCATGATTGACATTTGTCTGTCCAAAAAAGTAATTTGAGTATATGTGTCTGATAGTATTTTCGTACAAAACTCACCCAAAATATAAATTCATACTCGCTGCTAATCGTGATGAATTTTACGATCGACCTACCACAACTGTGGATTGGTGGGAAGATCACGATCTCCTTGCAGGCAGAGACCTGAAAGCTAAAGGGACTTGGATGGGTGTGGATAAAAAGGGACGGTTTGCTGCGGTCACTAATTTTAGAGACATTAAGAATATAAAAGAAGACGTAAGGTCTCGAGGAGATTTGCCTGTTAATTTTTTAATTGGTAATCAATCTTCTGAAGAGTATTCCAATGTAGTTTTTCATGGAGGAAGTCAATACAATGGTTTCAATCTGTTGACTATGGATGATGAAATGGCGCATATCAGTAACTATGATAAGCAGGTAAATATCCTTTCACCGGGAGTGTATGGATTGAGCAATGCATTGCTAGATACTCCTTGGCCAAAAGTGAAAAAGTCTAAAGAACTCTTTCAATCAAAAATTAAGGAGGACTTTCAATTAGAAGAATTGATACAGCTTATGCAAGATGATAAAGTAGCCTCCGATGAAGACTTACCTCCTACAGGACTATCTTTAGAAATGGAACGAGCTGTGTCTGCTATGTGTATAAAAACTTCAAACTACGGCACTTGCTGCTCTACTGCCATCACTATAGATTTTGATGGCAATGTAAATTACATGGAAAAAAGCTACCCGGTAGGAGACAGAAAAGACGAGACAAAATCTTTCTCCTTTAAAATAGAAAAATGACTTTCTTTAAAAAATATTTTGGTCCCAGCACCTTAGTTACAGCTGCATTTATTGGTCCAGGGACACTCACTGTGTGCACCATTTCAGGTGCCAACTTCGGCTACACGCTGCTTTGGGTGTTGCTTTTTGCTACTATTTCCACCATTATTTTACAAGAAATGGCAGCTCGTTTAGGCTTGATTACTCAGCAAGGATTGGGAGAAGCCATTCGTTCTCAAGTCTCAAATCCCCTACTTAAGATCATTAGTATTGGATTGGTTTTCACAGCAATAATAGTAGGAAATGCAGCCTATGAAGCAGGAAACATCTCTGGTGCAGTTCTTGGAATTAGTAGTGTTGCGGGAGAATCTGCTGATTGGGCATTGATTATTGGGGCAATATCCTTTGGAATACTCTTTATCGGAAAATTCAAGATCATTGAGCAAATCCTCATTGGGTTGGTGATCGTCATGAGCTTGGTTTTTATTGTTACTGCATTTGTAGTAAAGCCGGATTTCAGTCAAATACTGAATGGCATATTTGTTCCTTCTTTCAACTCAGAAAATCAGCTCGCTATCCTGGCTTTAATTGGCACGACCGTGGTTCCTTACAACCTATTTCTCCATGCGTCATCGGTAAGTCAGAAATGGAGCAAGCCAGAACAGCTCAATGACCTGAGAAAAGAGAATAGAATGGCGATTGGTATTGGAGGATTAATTTCTATGGCTATAGTGATAACAAGTGCAGCCACTCTTTTTGGTAGTGGCATCACCAACATGAGTCAAATGGCTGTTCAGCTAGAACCGCTTTTAGGGAGCTGGGCGAAATACTTTTTGGCTCTTGGATTATTTGCAGCAGGTATTTCCTCATCCATTACGGCTCCATTAGCCGCAGCATATACGGCGAGGGGAATTTTTGGGTGGGAAGGTGATGCTAGATCCGTAAAATTTCGATTGGTATGGATTTTCATACTAGTAATTGGGACTGTATTTTCGATGCTTGGATATAAGCCTATTCAGGTCATTCAAGTAGCTCAAGTGGCAAACGGAGTACTTCTACCTGTGATCGTTTTCTTTTTGATTTATATCAGCAACAAAAAATCATTACTTGGGAAATACATCAATAAGCCTTGGCAAAATGTATTGGCTATCATAGTAATTTTAGTGAGCCTAATTATCAGCTTCAGAAG
>CAYGTD010000154.1:0-8493 GCA_964352725.1 uncultured Roseivirgaceae bacterium | reverse complement strand
GTTATACATAAGTATTTGAAATCATTGAGAAATTTCATTTACACGAGAATTTTTCCTGCTATCCTTTGCAGCAACTCAAACTGAAAGGAGGATTAAATGGTCCCTATTAGAAAAGAAATGTCCCATCGCTTTATCCAAGTTGGATTCTCAGCCATTGATGAGCTTACGAACATGGTTGTTAAGAAAGAATTGCCTGCGAAAGTCTTTGTATTCTTGTTATGGGCTTCTTCATATTCCTGGGATACTGGAGCTGAAGAGAGAAACCCTTGTGTAATTCCGATGTCTGCAATTGCCGAATACTTTGGCCTCTCGAAAGTTACAATTGCCAAGTGGATAAAAAAACTGAAGCAACTAGAGCAAATTCATGTTGTTTACCCCGTTAAATCAAACAAGTTAAATGAGGTAAAAGAGTTTCACCGATACGAAGATGCATGGGGATACAAAAGTCAGGTTAATGGTTTTCTAATGCCAATTCAAATGCACATTTTGCGAGATGACTTAAGAGTGAAGGCTAGCAAGGGTCAAGTAATTTACGGAGTGTAAGTATTGTCCAAAACAGTAGGCCTTAAGCTGTAAGTGGGAAACAGTAAAAATAAGGTATTCAACTGTCAGAGTAAAACAAGACGTACCTTATAACAAATATCGATAATTAATAAGAATAAGAGTAATGAGATGAATTCTGAAGAAAGAGTAACTAGAAGTAAGAAAAATGTGAATGTAGTGCGCAGGGCGCACTCTACTTCTTCTTTTGAAAATAGATTTGAGGCTGAAAGAAGGAATGTTTTAGACAACTATCTAAGAACTATACCCAGGAAGTATCGCCCCTTGTATCAGAAGGTTACTAATGGGATTGCTGGGAAGAGGCAAGTATTCAAGGCGATATGTCAGCATTGTGTAAACTATGAAGATACATCTAATCGGGTAAGAACATGCTCCTCAGTACTATGCCCCCTTTGGCCTTACAGGCCATATCAAAAAGAAAGGAGATAAAATGGATAAAGAAGCATTTGAAAAATTTTTAGATGAAGGTGGTGGAATCCAACCAGTTCTACCAGATGGTACAGAAATGTCTCCATACAGATTAACAAGAGAACGTACTGAAAGATCAATTGCAAATTTTTTTGTGGTGAAAAGTTTAGTTGATTCAAACATGGTATATAGAACACCAAATATGTTCTGGGAACTTATTTTTGATCATTTTCCCAATGACCCTACGGGAAAAATGGATTGGATTAGAACACCTTTTGAAAACAACGATTCAACATTATTTGTTAATGCCACTTTAGCCGAAAAAGTTTCTCGCCTAGTTTGTAATGTTATTGCTGATTCAGTTTTAAAGAAAGATTGTGTAATTGGTGAGTTTTATCAGTTTCTCAAATATAGCCGCAATGAAAAATATGAGCATATAATTGGGGACCTATCGAATGCAATGGTCAATGGAGCAATTCCCGATGAAGACATAATGTCCAGCTATGCAAAGCTAGCGATTATCGGACATGTTGGTGCATTTCAGCTAACTGAACCCCATTGGATGGAAGAAATTGAAAAGCCCAACGAAGAATAGGGTATTGTCAAAGAGCGAGAATAAGGATATTCATCCTTCGAATAAGCTCTTTGATAATCGAATAGGTGAACAGGAATGGTTAGATACCAAGGAGGCTGCTGAATATCTTCGACTTCCAGTAGGAACAGTATTGAATTGGACAAGTGAAGGCAAAATCCCAGTTTATAAACTTGGTCGGTCTAACCGTTACAGATTGTCTGAATTGAGAAGTCTCCTTCTCTCAAATCGTAGAGGAGGTTGACATGGGATATAGAAAAGATCCTAAAACAGGAACATGGGTTGTTTGGTTTAACAAACGACATCCGATAACGAGACAATCAAGAGGATTGAGGCGACGTGGAATTAAAACTGAAGCAATGGCAAGACGAATAGAGCGGGAACTTGTTGCTGAAGTTGAAAGAAAGTTTCACGAATCAATTATTCCTAATTGGTTGAAGGTTGTGGATGAGTTCCTAGAACACAGTGAGAATCGTGGGATCACTAAACATACAATTCACGATTATTCGTGTGGGCTTAGAGCCTACACGTTTGATCCGTGGGGTGACAGGTTAGTTGATTCGATAACGACAAAGGAAATTAGGGAATTGATACTTACAAAAGCAGGTTGTAAGTCTCCCAGTTACCAGAAAAATCTTTTGAAGTTTATTCGCGCAGTGTTCAATTATTCGGTTGAGGCGGGTTACGTTAATCGTAACCCCACCCCAAAGATGAAGATTCAAATCGGAAGTAAGATTAAAAAAGTCCTTACAGAGGAGCAAGTCAAATTGCTCCTTAACAAAGCAAAGCAAGTAAACCATGAGTGGTATCCACATTGGATGATGGCTTTATACACTGGAATGAGAAATGGTGAGTTGTATGCGCTTACATGGGACAAGGTTAATCTTGAAGTAGGTCAGATATTGGTAAATGAGTCTTGGAATTCAAAGGATGGCTTCAAAGAAACAAAATCTGGAGATGATAGACTCATCCCAATTAATCAAACTGACTTACAGCCGTTCTTGAAGCAATTGAAGCTCCAAAGTCCTGACAGTCACTTCGTTCTTCCTAGAATAGACAAGTGGGATAAGGGAGAACAGGCAAGAGAACTCAGATTGTTCTTAACGAGCGTGAACTTACCAGAAATAAGGTTTCACGACTTAAGAGCGACCTGGGCTACCCTTCTCCTGGGGAAAGGGGTTGAGGCTCTTAAAGTCATGACTATGGGCGGTTGGAAGGATTATAAAACGATGATGATATACATTCGCAAAGCCGGTGTAGATATTCAGGGGGCAACGGACCGCCTTCAACTTCATAATCCTTCACTTGAACCAGCGAAGGTGCTAGATTTTGGCATTCGTGGTTTGCAGTAGTAAACTCGATTGAGGGATGTGTGATATCAAGTATTTAGATTAGTCACACAGTCTCCACCAAATTACCCGGGCTTTGATCCGGGTGCTTTGGTAACTAACTAAAATCACTAATAACTACTTTCAATGGGTTATCAGGGGCGGATTTCTTGAATATCACCGCACATCACTAAGAATCACTCTAGGTGGGCCATTTCTGGGCCACCGATGGGCCACCTATACTGAGTCTGGTGTTACTTTATGTGCTTAACGAACTAAACAAATTTGTATAAACTCTAGTCTATGTACCACAGTATATGACCTTTATTTTTAGGGGATAGCTTTGTCTGTAATTGGGGACTTGAATGGCAAAACGAAAGAAAACAACAAGGAAAAAGTCAGCACGTAAAAAGTCTACTCGATCAAAATCGGCCAAGAAGAAAGCAACTAAAAAGACCGCCAAGAAAAAAATAAGCAAGAAGGCTTCCAGGAAAAAAACCACTAAAAAGGCTACCAGGCGGAAAGTGGCCAAAAAAGCAACAGCTACAGGCATAGGTAGATCAGTAGGTAGGAAGACTAGAAAAGCCACCAAGGTTGTTCGAAAGGCACTTACAGCAAACTACTACGAGAAAGAACTACTGACTTGGCTTAATACTGTGCCCACCAATAGGAGTAAGTTGGCTTTTGCGTTGATCCTAGAGGGCAGCTTAGAGATTACCGACATAAGAGGAAAAGACTTATCACAAATTGATGAAATCATTAGCCGCAAAGTTGATCCCATACCTATGGAAGAGAAGCTCGATCTGCTAAACCGGATAGACTCCTTTATTGGTTTGGTAAGTCAGGGCGAATTTGACCCATGCAAGATGTTTAGGCTTTGTGATCTTGTCGATATCAAAAATCACATGAACAGAATCGATACCAATGTTGTTAAAATACTTAAATATGCAGAGCCCTTTGATGAAATTCTCAAGAAAGTATACGAGAACAAAACAATATCGGCACAGATTGCAGCATGGTTCAATAAGGATACTCTTGTAGCTGCTGCAAAAGCCGACCCTACGCTCCTATACATGTTCATAGCTTTCATGATGGCAATTAAGGGCATTTGGGACTTGTGCGAATGCGGTAAGAAAAAGGGTAAGAAGTAATGGCCGGCAACTTTGCTTTTTTGGAAAAATATGAAAAAGACATAGCTGACCTAGGTAGCAAGGCGGAAACATATCTATATACAGATCCTAACACCTGCTTAATTAAAGTACGGCAATTTGCAGAGGTATTGGCATAGATTTACCTGTGTTTAATTGACGCGACTCATAACTAAACTATTCTCGGCCAAGAACTACTTCTGCTCACCACATAGGAAGACTTACAACTTTCGTTCTAGGTTTATAGTATTGGTAGTCACTCCAATAGTGGTGGCGTTCCGCTAGAGTCTTCTGGCCTTCGTTTCTCTAGTGCTCGTTCGATGAATATACGTCTCGTCCTTTGAAATTTACCGCTGGCCCCGAGCCCTGTCGATTCTCTTGGTTAACCATCCCAAGCTATATTTCACGGTCCACAGGGCCGAAATAAACCACTCAAGATTAGATACAATTGATTTCCGATCTTTGCGGTGCTATTTCCGATGTTTTGGTAGTTCCGAATCTGGCCGCCGCCACCAATTTCTATAAATTACTGTAATTATTAATTTATATATATTTTTGGCACCTTAAAATACTTAGGTGTTGACCTAAGTTTTGATTTTGATATACTTAGGTCAATGACTAAGTATCAAGAAGACCTCAATTCAATTTTTACCGCTTTGGCTGACCCTACTCGTAGAGCTGTCTTGGCAAAGCTTTGTGAAACTCCATCCAGCGTCAGTGATCTTGCTAAGCCTTTTGACATGGCTTTGCCTTCTTTTACACAGCACTTAAGGGTTTTGGAAGAAAGCGGCCTTGTAAAATCAAAAAAGAAAGGTCGGGTTCGTACCTATTCGGTAGTCCCTAAAAAAATGGCCAAAGCGAACAAGTGGCTAGAAGATAGAAGAGTCACATGGGAGCAGAGGTTTGATCGATTAGAAGATTACCTTAAAAAAATCCAGGAGGAAAAATGAGCATAGATGAACTTTCAGAACGTCAGATGAAAGTAGAAAGAATTGTAAATGCACCAGCGGAATTAGTCTTTGAGGTATGGACCAAACCTGAGCATCTTGCAGAATGGTGGGGGCCTCATGGCTTTTCTACAACCATAGATTCTATGACATTTGAAAAAGGTGGTGAGTGGATTTATCAAATGAATCACGATGAACACGGCCTCTTTCCTAACTATATTCGGTATATAGAAATCGAGAAGAACAAAAAGATCATTTACAATCACGGTGCCCATAAAGGCGAAGAGTTTATGTTCCAATCAGTCGTTACTTTTGATGAGGCGAACGGACAAACGAAAGTAACATTAACACTGACTTTTCCAACTAAAGAGGCTTGCGATGAAGCTAAAAAATATGGAGAGTCCGGTGGCCGAGAAACACTTGAAAAAATGGATAACTACATAAAAAGCCGATTATAAATTGGAGGAAAAATGAAAAACAGAATAAACTTTGACCCAAAATTAGATCTAATACTCGAACGAAAAATAGACGCCCCACGAAAACTCGTATGGGAAGCATGGACAACCCCTGCCCACCTTAAACATTGGTTTGTACCCAAGCCATGGACAATTGGAGATTGTGAAATTGACTTAAAACCCGGTGGAAAATTCCGCACAGTCATGCAGTCCCCAGACGGCAATAAAATAGACAATACAGGATGCTATCTTCAAATTGTAGAAAATGAGCTATTAGTATGGACTGACGGACTTCTTCCTGGTTTTAGACCAAAAACAGAATCCTTTATGACAGCCCACTTGATCCTGGAAGATGATGGAGAAGGGACAAAATACACAGCCATCGTTCTTCATAAAAATGAAGATGACAAGAAAAAACATGAAGATATGGGTTTTCAAGATGGCTGGGGAACTGTTGTTGATCAACTGGCTGAATACATAAAGCAATCGATGATGTAGTTTAATTATTAGCAGCAGAAGGTCCACCATTTCTGAAACTCACAAAGGAGTGCTCGATAAACATAGATTGTAAAGAAATCAAAATTACAAAGAACTTTTCTGTGAGTTCGCAAGTCGTTTATAGTTGGTACTCTGACATTGAAAAAAGAAAAACCTGGTGTGTTCCAAAGGGTGACGAGATCCAATTTTTAAAAAATGATTTTTCAGTCGGAGGACAGGATTTGGCAAGGTGTGGCTCACCAGGAGCACTCGATTTTACTACCGAGACAAACTATCTCGCAATAGAAAGCGATAGACTTATTGTGTTTTCTGAGACAGTTAAAAATGGAGAAATGCTTCTCGCCTGTAGCCTTAACTCTCTTGTATTTGATCCAAACGATCACGGAGCCTCTATAACAGCTCGGCTATCAGTCATGTCTTTTGTGGGAGTGCAGATGTTCCTGGGATATGAAAATGGCTGGAAATCTGTTCTGGAAAATCTAAAAGAAGAACTGGAGTAGAGGTTTTCTATTTGTTTTCGTTTATTACGATCGACTTTTTTCTTTCTGCACCACCACACCTTCTCCAAGTGATGACCTACTGATGACAGAGGAAGTGAAATTGAAGTATTATCGGTAAGTTGGTGATTATCGGACCGCCTCCAACAATATTTTAATGGGTTTTAGAATCGGCACTTGGATTGATCGAAAACTTTCTTGTGTACTCTCGACTAAATTGGTTCGGGCTTTCATAGCCAACCTTTAAAGCCGTTTCTGTAATACTTGCCCCTTCAGACTTTATTAATCTCCTGGCTTCTAACAGTCTTAGATCCTTTTGGTACTGAAGTGGCGTAGACTCTGTGACTGACTTAAAGTGTTGATGAAAGGATGATGTGCTCATCCCAACCGACTTAGCGATTTCTGGAACCGAAAGAGTTTCGTTAAATTGATTCCTGATAATCGATATTGCTTTTGAAATACTGCTCGCAGCACTATCGACTCTTAGTAGATCTCTTAGCATCCCACCGGAGCGAGCCTGTAGCAGTCGAAAGTGAACCTCTCGTAATATCTGACCAAATAGGACCATTGAATCAATTTTATTTTGGGTCGCTAATAGCAATCGATACAGTGAATCCATGAGTGGTTCACTGGCTTTTTCAACTTCAACTGATTTTCCGCTTTCCATTTCGAGGGCAGACTCACCAAATTCCTCGTAAAGGCTTCTCACTATGTTTAAATTGACCCCCATAACTAAAGCAATATAAGGGCTCTCTTCACACGCATCCATAATTTTTGAGACAACTGGTAGACCATGACTCACTAGAAGTAATTCACCTTTTCCAAAGATGAGCTCCCTTTCACTGGTAATGACTTTTTTTGAACCCTGGAGAATTAAGCAAATGACTGGCTCATAGAAGGTAGCATTCAGTTCTGTATCAGTAGGAGACTGAATCAACATTAGACTGCCATCTTTGATCAAAGAGAAAACATTTTCTTCAGTATTTTCAAGTATTTGCCTTGCTAAAACCTGCAGTTCTTCTATTTTCATAAAATTTTACCTCTGACTAAAGAATAATTTCAACTTAGTTAAATGTCTATAGTCAGTCCACATCATTAGAGAATTGGGCAAGCATTTGAGATTTTAAGGCAAGATAAATTGAGCCAGTTTGCATATGATTGAATCATCAAAAAAAGGAGATAACCCCGTGAATGACAAAACTCTTCAATTAAAAAATTCAACGATGCCTCTGGTTGGCTTTGGAACATATTTAATTTCAAATGATACTGTAGAAGAAGTCATTTTGGAGGCTTTTAAAGTTGGTTACCGACACATCGACACCGCCCAAGGATACTTCAATGAAGAAGGTATTGGAAAGGCCATTGAAAAAGCAATGGATGAGGGAGTATTTAAAAGAGAGCAACTCTACATCACGACAAAGCTCTGGCCAGGCAATGAAGAATGGGGAGATAAAACAAAAAACTTTGACGAGTCAGTCGCTGCTTTTGAAGAAAGTCTCTCGAAACTAAAAATTGATTATATTGATCTCTATTTAATACACGCACCTTTTGCTATAAAACAAAGAGTTGAACAGTGGAAGGCACTTATTCATTTGCAGGAAGCTAGAAAAATTAAAGATATTGGAGTCTGCAACTATAACATCCAGCATATAGAAGAAATCAAAGAAGCTGGACTTCCTCTACCAATAATTAATCAAATTGAGCTTCATCCTTGGACCCAAAAACCAAAATTATTAAAATACATGAGGGAAAATTCAATCTACCCCATGGCTTATAGTAGCCTGGCTCCCCTTTCAAGTTGGCGTGAACAACCTGGTCAAGAGAGTTCTAAAACCGATGAAATGAAATCAGAAGGAAGCCAGCAAGATTCTCCATTCAAAAAGATTGCAAAAAAACACAATGTTTCTGAAGCTCAAGTTTTATTAAAGTGGGCTGTGCAACAAAATATTCCCGTCATTCCAAAAAGTATTAATCCAGAGCGTATGAAAACGAATTTAAACATATTTTCTTTTGAATTGGATTCAGAGGACATGAACTTATTAAAACAACAAGATAAAGG
>CAYGTD010000153.1:0-8531 GCA_964352725.1 uncultured Roseivirgaceae bacterium | reverse complement strand
GTAAATATTACTTCGATCTTGGAGTGTCAAGTCTTCAAACCTACGGCCTGTTTGGGTTTACGCGTCTGTACTCTCATTATATTGTACAAGGATTAGTAGCAGATGGTGATGTAGTTAATTACGGGGCAAATTTTGGAGCTGGAGCGATACTGATGACTTCTGATTTCTGGCATGTTATGGGAGAGTTTAGATATTCTACCCCCAGTGGCGATACGGGAACCCCCAGTGGAGGCAGCACTATTATTAGCATTGGACTTTTATACACTTTTGATTAAAAAACTATCAAAGAAGCTCCTAGCAACAAAATAAATTCAGCGACCAAACTTAAGCTACTTGTCGAATTGATCCCACTATTGCGATCCCAATTTTTTCATGTAGTAGATGATTCTATAAGGGACCTTACCTCTCACCACACTAATTTGGTCTAATAATAATTACGAAGGCTGGGAATGCGAAAATTTATCATTAAATTAACAATATAAATAGAGCACTATGCCTGGTCGCAGACCTATATTCGTTTCATTGGTTTCTACCCTTATTTGGGGTACTAGGGATTTCATTTTCAAAGCTTTCTTAGAGCCCGAGTCTCATGAGGAGAGAAAAAAGAAGGAAGATAAGAAAAAGAAAAAGTAGCCTAATTCTGGCTTACAAACTCTCTATCAACGACTTTTTATGCTTTTCAATCACAGCTTCATAGAAGTTTACATACATAGGCAGTATGTTATTCACATCAAATTCCTTCGCACGATCTAGTGCTCCTTTTTTGAATGTTCCCAAATTGCTATTATCTAGAATATGGATAGCATGTTTCACCATACTATCAATATCTCCAACGTCACAAGTGTAGCCTGAAACTCCCTGTATGGTTAGTTCAGGCAGTCCTCCAGCGTTCGATGTTATGACAGGTACTTCACAGGCCATTGCCTCCAAAGCAGCTAATCCAAAACTCTCTTTTTCTGAAGTGAGTAAAAACAAATCACTAACAGAAAGTACTTCTTCTACAGCGTCTAGTTTACCAAGGAACCGGATGTCTTCTGTGCAAATTTCACGAGCCATATCTTCCATTTTCTTTCGCTCAGGTCCATCTCCAATTAAGAGTAATTTGGAAGGAACTACTTTTCGTACTTCGCAGAATACTTTTAATACATCCTCTACTCTTTTTACTTTTCTGAAGTTGGATGTGTGCACCAAAAGCTTTTCCCCATCAGGACAAATAGCTAATTTGAAGTGTTCTTTTGCTTGTTTTTTGAATCGACTTAAATCTATGAAATTAGGAATGACTTCTATGGGAACGTTGATATCGAAATGTTCCAATGTGTCTTTTCTTAGGTCATCAGAAACTGCGGTTACGCCATCAGATTTATTGATTGAAAAAGTAACAACAGGTTCGTTGGTGGCATCTTTACCTACGATGGTAATGTCTGTTCCATGAAGGGTAGTAATAAATGGAATCTCTACTCCTTTTGTTTTTAAAATTTGCTGAGCCATGTAAGCAGCAGAAGCATGAGGTACCGCATAATGAACATGTAGCAAGTCCAGCTTTTCGTTCATTACTACATCCACCATTTTGCTAGAAAGTGCTAGCTCATATGGAGCATATTGAAAAAGTGGATAGGACTTTACACTTACTTCATGATAATGTAAGTTAGGTTCAAAAAAGTCTAATCTCGTAGGCTGGGAATAAGTAATGAAATGAATTTCATGTCCCTTTTTTGCTAATGCTTTCCCCAACTCGGTAGCTACCACTCCACTACCTCCGTAAGTCGGGTAACACACAATGCCTACTTTCATATTATTTTCTTTTGAAACCTATAAGATTGATTAAACTAAACTAATTGATAATTAGTTTCGATAATTACTCAACCCTTAATGATTGATATAAGACATCATGGATATTCGTTCGGGTATTTAATTCTCCCAATCTCCAATTATTGGCATCAGGATAGACTCTGTTGGAAAGAAATATATAGATTAAATCTGCCTCAGGATCAGCCCAAACCATAGTGCCAGTAAAGCCAGTGTGGCCAAAGCTACTATCACTTGCAAGTGCCGAAGCAGCATCTCTTTTCCCATCTTTCTTATCCCAGCCCAATCCCCTTCTATTTTTCTCAAAATAGCGGAAGTTGAATTGATCTAGCGTTTCTTTTTTGATGTACTGCACACCACCATAGTAGCCATCATTGAGCATCATACTCATCATTTTAGAAAGATCTGATGCATTGCTAAATAAACCTGCGTGACCAGCGACTCCACCAAATACGTGTGCATTTCTGTCATGGACTTCTCCCCAGACCTGACCATTTCTATACCGCTGATCATTTTCCGTTGGTGCAATATTCTCGTAAGAGTATCCTTTTTCTCTGGGGTTGAATGTAGTTCTTGCAAGCTCCATTGGATAGTAGAAATTTTCTGATAAAAACTCATTGAAAGATTGGCCGGAAACAGATTCCACCAAAAGATGCAAGACCATGTATCCAAGATCACTATAGTTATAATTATCTGTATGTTTGATTAGCTCAGATTTCACAATAAAACTTTTCAAAGTATCAAGTAAGCCTGGATGAGGTTCTATTCCATACGTTCTTGTGTCATTTGCTTCGTCTTCCGGAGTTTTGTAGTAGAATGGATCTAACCTATCGCCATCTAGCATCATTCTCCAAAATGGGATATATGACCTCAAACCTGAGTTATGAGAGAGCAATTGCTTGATGGTTACGTGTGATTTATTAGAAGAAATAAACTCAGGCAAGTGTATGCTGATGGAGTCATCCAAATTGATTTTCCCTTGATCTACTAGAAGCGCTATTGCCGGTAATGTTGCGATCACTTTAGTAAGCGATGCTATATCATAAATGGTTTCATTAGAGACTGGCAGTAAACTATCATATGAATAATGCCCATAAGATTTCTCCAAAACTAGTGCTCCATTTTTCACAACTGCCACTTGAATGCCTGGTGTTGCGAATTTCTTAATGGCATCTATTGCTAAACTATCAATCCACCCTAAATGATGTGCATTCATTTTTTCACTTTCAGGATCAGAAAATCCTACATATTTTAGATTATCAATTTTTCTGTTGTAAATGTGATCTATTTGGCCCTCTATACCCATAGCACCAAAGAGCATTTTGCAGAGCAGTGCATCATAGCTTTTGGCTGATGCTGGAAGTAATATAGATGTAGCAGAGACGAGCTCTTCTAAATCTGAGATCACAATATCATGATCAGAAATTTCTCCTTCCCATCCGTGCCTTACATCCACTATGGTGAGAACTCCTTCTTTTCTCTCCTCCAGAACTTCTGCATACTGTGACAGCCTCTTCTTTAGAGCCACATCAAATCCGAGATAGGTTATTTTATTTTCTCTAAGTGGAAGTTTACCATGCGGATCAATCGCCACCACAGACTTTGAGAAGAGCGCTTTTGCCATAGATTCTGAATACTCATAGGTATGTTTATATTCTATGCGCTTCGCTTTTTCAAGTCCTTCATAAAAAGAAGAGCGATTGGAGCCATCTGCTTTTCTATTCCACCTGTTTAATTTATTCGTATTCTGCTCGGTCTCGGCTACCCAAATAGTAAAAGTAGGCTCTTCTTCAAATGCTCTTTTTGAGTCTGGGAGAGTGTGAGATAAGGAAGATTTATGTAGAAAATAAAAAGGAGAATGAGCGTTAGCTGTTCGAATGACTTTCTTTTCATAATCAGTTAATTCATCCATGTCTGGAAGCACGAGATAGCTCAATCCATTCGAGCGACCAAAATTTTCAAGAAATTCAAAGTAGGCATTAACTAAAGAATCATCTGCAATAGTGGATAGCATTTTAAGGGAAGGAAGCCTAACATCATCGCCAGTAAAAGGATCTAAATTTGCATCTAATTGGAGTGCTACATAGTACGATTTATTCTTCGAGTATTTGTTAACTTCTTCGGTCCATTCTTCGAAATAAAGTGTTGCCCCTTTACTAGGACTTTCGTATGAGTAAATTGAAGTGCCATCTATCCACACTCCTTCACTCCATACTACCTCATTGCCTATGGCTAAATGAGTAGATAGAATGAAACCAATTGCAATTATTCTCCGCATAAACTTCAATTAATCTTAAATTTGAACAATAAATAGATTACAATCAAAAGTCTGACCATCATTTTGAACTAATAGTTAAGATGAAGGCGTTTTGAACTAAAAAAGGAATAAATCATGCGATTTCCATCACTTTTCCGTCTTGCAAAGCATCAGCAGTATGTTGTTAAGCCACGCTATTATGATCCAGTAAAGGAGGAAATAAGAGAGCGAGAGGAGATAGCAAGAAAGAGAGCTGAGAGTGGTATCGACCCAGATGATATTGCAACCAAGATCTCTTTTAAAAGAAAGACAAGTAAAGCACCTGCCACCTCCATGATTCAGTTAGTCATTGCGGTCCTCTTGGGAGGACTAGTTTTTGGTTGGTTTGAATTTGGCAATGACATTTTTTATTACGCGCTTTGGATCATTGTGCCAGGGTATCTTCTATATAGAGCTAAATCTTTTACAAGACGTAAATGAGTGATATTATTCACTTATTGCCAGACAGTATTGCAAACCAGATTGCTGCTGGGGAAGTAGTACAGCGTCCTGCTTCTGTGGTAAAAGAAATGCTGGAAAATAGTGTAGATGCGGGTGCTACCTCTATTAAGTTGATTGTAAAGGATGCTGGTAAGGGAGTGATTCAGGTGGTAGATAATGGGAAGGGTATGAGTGGGACAGATGCCAGAATGAGTTTTGAGCGTCACGCGACTTCCAAAATCAGAACGTCAGACGATCTTTTTAAGATAAAAACCATGGGTTTTCGTGGGGAAGCTTTGGCATCTATTGCTGCGGTAGCTCAGGTGGAAATGAAGACCCGTCAGGAACATGATGAGCTAGGAACGCAGCTTATCATTGAATCCTCGGAAGTAAAAAATCAAGAACCTATTTCGCATACTCGAGGCACTTCCATTTGTGTGAAAAACTTGTTTTACAACGTGCCTGCGAGAAGAAATTTCTTGAAGTCAAATCCAGTCGAACTTCGGCATATCAATGATGAGTTTCAACGGATAGCCTTAGCCAACCCTGAGGTAGCTTTTTCTATGTGGCAAAATGATCTGGAAGTATTCAAATTAGAGGCTGGAAAATTGAGCAAGAGGATCGTTCAACTTTTCGGAAAGAATTATCAGCAGCAATTAATTCCTTGCTCTGAGGAAACAGATCAAGTAAAAATCAGCGGATACATTGGTAAACCAGAGAATGCTAAGAAGACACGAGGAGAACAGTTTTTCTTCATCAATAATCGATTTATAAAGAATGCCTATTTAAATCACGCAATAGCTAGAGCGTATGAAGGTCTGCTCAAGGAAGATTATTTTCCTTTCTATGTGTTGTACATAGAGATTGATCCTGTGCATGTAGATATCAACGTGCATCCCACAAAAACGGAAGTAAAGTTTGATGATGATCGCATGCTATATGGTGTCATAAATGCTTCAGTTAGACAAGCATTAGCATCATTTAACGTGACGCCATCTTTAGATTTTTCTGCTGATGTAAGCTTCGATCATTTGAATAAGCAGCGAGAAAACTTCACGAATCAAAAGGACAGGGCATATGGTTCGTTTAAATCATTGGAGAATAATCAAGAGCGATTGGATAAACTCAACGAATTGTATGCTTCCGCAAATAATGAGGAGATAGCTACTATCGAAGAGGCTGAAAAAGAGCGAGTGGAAGAGCAGATTTTCACTAGTGCTATAGGCGCTCAAAGTGGGCCCGAAGAAAAAAAGCCAACTTATCATTTGCATGGTCGTTATTTGCTTCGGCAGGTGAAGTCTGGAATGGTGGTTTTGGATAAAGTTTCTGCGCTAGAACGAATTCTTTTTGAGCAATATCAAAAAGCAGTCAAATCTGGAGCTGGAAGCTCTCAGTCATGTTTATTTCCACAGCAGATTGCGTTGAATCCTTCTGATTTTTCTTTGGTAATGGAGTTGAAAGAGGAGATCAAGCAGCTGGGGTTTGAATTTGAGCAGATGGGAGAGCACATGATAGTGATTCAAGGCATTCCGTCAGAGTTGGCACCATGCAACGAAAAGGAAGTATTTGAAGGTCTAATAGAGCAGTACAAATTCAATGCGGAAAAATTGGACCTGCCAAAGAACGAAAGTTTAGCTCGAGCATTGGCCAAGCGGACGGCAGGAACAAAGTGTAAGGGATTGAAGGAGGAGGAGATGGATCATTTGATGGATAGACTCTTTGGATGCGAGCAGCCAAACTATACGCCAGATGGAAATCCTACGTATGTTTTGGTTAGTTTAGACCAAATAAATGGTTGGTTTAGGAAGTAAATAGAAACTTAAGATTTAAAAAGAGATTTATAGTGTTTAGAAGACTCACACCAGTAGCAAAAAATATACTCATCATCAATGTGGCAATCTTTTTGATTTCCTCTATTGCCAATCTTCCACTTTCTGAATGGTTTGGATTACGAGTAGTGTTCTCATCCGAGTTTGCTCCCTATCAATTTCTTACCTACATGTGGCTCCATGGTAGCTTTTGGCACTTATTAGGAAACATGATAGCGGTATTGGTGTTTGCGCCAATGCTGGAAATGGTGTGGGGATCTAAGCGGTTTTTAACCTTTTATTTGATTTGTGGAATTGGAGCAGGTTTATTGTATGGTACGGCTGATGTTATTGAAAAATTGCCAGTGAAGCAAAGTGCTGAGGTATTTTTGGACAACCCAAGTCCGGAGGCCTTCGAAATGTTTGTGGTTAAGAATAAATCCATGATTAATCGCTCTGCAGCAGCGGAATTGGTGGACTTATACTACCAAAATGATTCCTATGAAAGCAGTGCTGTAAGAGCCGTGAACGAGATTTATAAGGGAGTAATCAATGGGAATATGATTGGGGCTTCTGGAGCCGTATTCGGAATTTTGTTTGCATTCGCGTTTCTTTTTCCAAACACAGAACTGTTTTTGTTGTTTCCACCTATACCGATAAAAGCAAAATACCTGGTATTCTTTTATGGGGCGTATGAGCTTTACTCAGAATTCAATAGGGTACCAGGGGATAACGTGGCGCACCTTGCTCACTTAAGTGGAATGCTTATTGCGTTTATTTTGTTGAAAATCTGGAAAAAGAATCAAGGGACTTTCTACTAAAAATATGAACGGAGGATTACTAGACGAATTTAAAAATGCTTGGGGGAAACCCAATAACGCAGTTGTTCAGATTATTCTGATAAATGCAATTGTTTTCGTGTCTGCCAGAGTATTCAAAGTATTTTTTGATCTGAGTGGTGCTACTGATACCTTTTTCTTTCTCTTTCAAAAGCTGGAGCTGCCTGCGAGTATCGGAGCATTACTGCTGCAGCCTTGGTCTTTGGTCACCTACTTTTTCACTCATTTCGATTTCTTCCATGTGTTATTCAATATGCTTTTCCTTTTATGGTTTGGTAGAATTATTCAAGAATTCTTGAATAGCAAGCGAGTGATTTCTTTATATGTGCTAGGTGGATTAGCAGGAGGCGTTTTATATATTTTGATCTACAATTTCATTCCTTTCTTTCAGGATCGTGTTATGGATTCATTTATGCTTGGAGCATCAGCAGGTGTTTATGCTATTGTAGTTGGAGCAGCTGTGTTCATGCCTAATTATACTTTTTTCATGCTTTTTTTAGGGCCGGTAAAAATTAAATACATCGCGATCTTCTACGTGTTTATGTCATTCATTCAATCTACAGGATCAAATGCTGGTGGAGAAATTGCCCACTTAGGAGGAGCTTTAGTAGGATGGATGTACATCACACAACTGAATAAAGGAACAGACTTAGGAGGGTGGGTCATTTCTTTTATGGATTTCATCAAAAGTATGTTTAAGCCACAGCCAAAAATCAAGGTCACGCATCGAGGAGAAAGTACTAAGGCCTCAAAGAGAGGATCATCTCAATCTAGCACAATGGAAAGTCACACTCCACAAGCAGAGATCGATGCTATTTTGGATAAAATTTCAGACAAAGGGTATGAAAGCCTGAGCAAAGACGAAAAGCAGAAGCTTTTCAATGCGAGTAAGAAGTAGGGTATTTTAGTATCTGTCTGTAGTAGTCATATTCAGATTTAAATTATCAATCAATATGAAAGTCTATTTACTATTACCACTGTTTTTCATCTTGTTTTCCTGCGAAGATGAGGACTTAACTCAAAATCAATTAAAACAAAAAATGGAGACCATCTCCGATTCAATTGAAGATTTGGTATCTCTGACTTGTGACAATGCAGATCAGTGCAAAGCTGCAGCCATAGGATCAAAACCTTGTGGTGGTCCTACACATTACATCGTGTATTCCTCAGCTACAGATGAAGAAAAGCTACTCCTTCTCATCAAAGAATACACTGACGCAAACGAACAGTATAATGAAATGAATGGAATCGGTTCAGATTGTGCTGTAGTCAGTCCTCCAACATTAGATTGTGTTTCGGGGAATTGTGAGGTGGTGGGAGAATAGAACAGTATGAATAACT
>CAYGTD010000152.1:0-8583 GCA_964352725.1 uncultured Roseivirgaceae bacterium | reverse complement strand
GAAAAAAAATAGAAACGAAAAAAAGCTGCCCCTTTTGAGACAGCTTCTTTTTTGTAAAATTAGAATTTTCATTTCAAGACACTAAAATCCCAAGTGTCAAGGTATTTGGTAGTGAAATTTCCAGATTTAAACGCTTCATCATCCATCATTTTCAAATGAAATGGAATAGTTGTTTTAATTCCTTCGATTACTGTTTCTTCTAGCGCTCTTTTCATTTTGATAAGCGCTTCTTCTCTCGTCTGAGCACTCACAATCAATTTTCCAATCATGGAATCATAGAAAGGAGGAATCGTGTAGCCAGCATAAACATGACTATCAATACGGACTCCATGCCCGCCTGGAAAGTGTAAGTTTGTAATTTTACCAGGACTTGGTCTAAATCCATTTGCTGGATCTTCTGCATTAATTCTTACTTCAATAGCGTGTAACTGTGGGTAGTAATTTCTCCCTGAAATAGGCATACCTGCCGCTACTTTTATCTGCTCTTTAATAAGGTCGTAATCAGTCACTTCTTCAGTGATAGGATGCTCCACTTGAATACGCGTATTCATCTCCATGAAGAAAAAATCGCCGTGCTTATCCACTAAAAATTCAACGGTTCCAGCTCCTTCATATTTGATGGCTTCAGCACCCTTGATGGCCGCTGCTCCCATTCTTTCTCTCAACTCTTGGTTTACGATAGGGGATGGGGTCTCTTCGATCAATTTCTGGTGTCTTCGCTGAATAGAGCAATCTCTTTCAGAGAGATGACACGCTTTACCATTGCTATCACCTACAATTTGAATTTCTATGTGACGAGGCTCTTCTACGAATTTCTCCATGTACATGCCATCGTTTCCGAATGAAGCTGCTGCTTCTTGTCTGGCACTGTCCCACGCTTTTTTAAACTCGCTTTCTTCTTTGATAAGCCTCATTCCTTTACCACCACCACCAGCAGTAGCTTTAATCATCACAGGGTAGCCTATTGCTTTTGCAAGTCTTATTCCTTCTTCTACAGAGGCTAGCAATCCTTCAGATCCTGGAATACATGGTACTCCAGCGGCAATCATCGTTGCTTTTGCAGTAGCCTTATCGCCCATTTTACTGATCATCTCTTCACTAGCACCAATGAACTTAATGCCATTTTCTGCACATACACGTGAGAATTCTGCATTTTCCGAAAGGAAACCATATCCTGGGTGAATAGCATCCGCATTAGTTACTTCTGCTGCGGCTATTATGTTAGGTATCTTTAGGTAAGAATCTTTACTAGCAGCTGGTCCAATGCACACTGCCTCATCTGCAAATCGTACATGTAAGCTATCTGCATCTGCTTTAGAATACACGGCAACAGTTTTGATGCCCATTTCCTTACAGGTTCTAATGATCCGTAAGGCGATTTCTCCTCGGTTGGCTATAAGAATCTTACTAAACATTTGGGGTATTTTTTATGCAGGTTCAACTAAGAAAAGTGGTTGATCATACTCTACGGGTTGAGCATTATCCACCAATACTTTTACAATTTTTCCAGAAACTTCTGATTCAATTTCGTTGAAAAGTTTCATTGCTTCAATGATACAAACAGGATCTCCAGTATTAACAGAGCTACCTACTTCAACAAAAGAAGGAGATTCTGGATTAGCAGATCGATAGAAAGTACCGATCATTGGGGATTTGATTTCAACGAGATTAGAAGCTGAAGCTCCACCGCCATCACCATCTGCTGGTGCAGGAGCCGAAACAGGCTGTGCTTGAGCTTGTGGTGCAGGAGCCGCTACTGGAGCTGCTGCCTGAACTGCTGGTCCAGCAATTATGTGCTGTTCTGCAGATCGCTTTATTTTAACTTTAAAATCGCCTGTTTCAATATTTACTTCTTCCAGACCTGATTCAGAAAGGAAGCTTATTAGTTCTTGAATTTCTTTCGCCTTCATAGGTTAATTGTTGATTAGATAAATCGAGTTAACTAAGGTATTATAAAATGTCTAATGGATAGACCTCAAATTTAGGAAATTGAAAATAATCAGCTGATTACTTTACTCTTTCTACGTATGATCCGTCTGCAGTGCTGATTTTGATTACTTCATCCTGTTCGATGAACATCGGTACCTGAACTGTAGCTCCAGTCTCTACTACCGCATTTTTTGTTGCATTGGTAGCTGTATTTCCTTTCACTCCTGGATCGGCTTGAGTTACCGTCATGATTACATGCTGAGGTAATTCACATCCCAATACTTTTTCTTCTTCAGCGTGGAACAAAATATCACACTCCTGACCATCCTTTAGGAATTTTGGGGCATTAATTAAGTCTTCCTGTATAGCGACCTGCTCGTAAGTGTTTGTATTCATGAAATGGAATCCCATATCATCTTTATACAAAAATTGATGAGGTCTTCTTTCCACTCTAGCAGTGGTTACCTTGGTTCCTGATGAAAAAGTATTGTCCAATACTTTGCCTGTAGAAATGCTTTTCAGCTTAGTTCTAACAAACGCTGGACCTTTACCCGGCTTTACATGTTGAAATTCAACAATCATGAATAGATCATGATTGTATTCTATTACCAAGCCATTTTTAAAGTCTGCTGTACTTGCCATGAAATTTATTTTAGGTTAATACCTGAGTTACTCAGGTTTAGGATCATATGCCCACTTTACCCAGATAGATCCCCAGGTAAATCCTCCTCCAAATGCTGCCAATATAAGGTTGTCACCTTTTTTTAGTTTGTGCTCATAATCATGAAGGCACAATGGAATTGTTCCACTTGTAGTATTGCCATATTTTTCAATATTAAGCATCACTTTCTCTTCGCTCACACCCATTCTATTGGCTGTAGCGTCTATAATTCTTTTATTAGCCTGATGTGGAACAAGATAAGCAATATCATCACCTTCTAAATTGTTGTCTTCCATCACCTTTGCCGCCGCATCTGCCATGTTCTTCACAGCAAATTTGAAAACAGTAGATCCTTCTTGATAGGCATAATGTTCTCTGTTTTTCACAGTTTCCTCAGATGCAGGTCGTCTACTGCCTCCTGCTTTCATGTGAAGGAAAGGTTCTCCGGATCCGTCCGATTTAAGGAAAGAATCCTTAATGCCGAAATCTTCCTCGGTAGGCTCGAGCATTACTGCACCTGCGCCATCGCCAAAAATGATGCAAGTGGCTCTATCTGTGTAGTCAACGATGGAAGACATCTTGTCTGCACCAATGATAACTACTTTTTTGTATTTTCCAGTTTCTATAAACTGAGATCCGGTAGCTAATGCATACAAAAAGCCAGAACATGCAGCTGAGATATCGTATCCAAATGAATTGATAGCTCCTACTTCGTTTGCTATAATATTTGCGGTTGCTGGAAAGACCAGATCAGGAGTGGTGGTAGCACAAATGATTAAATCAATTTCTTCTGCTTTGGTATTAGTCTTTTTCAAGAGACCTTCCAACGCTTTAACTGCCATTACAGAAGTTCCTTGATTCTCTCCTTTTAGTATGTGCCGTTCTTTGATGCCCGTTCTACTGGTGATCCATTCATCGTTAGTATCTACCAAAGTTTCCAGTTCTTTATTCGTAAGAATATAGTCTGGGACATATCCATTCACGCCAGTAATGGCTGCTTGAATTTTAGGCATCAATGATTAGCTTAAGCTAAAACTTCTTTCTCCATTACCACCTTACCTTTATAGTAAAGTTTCCCCTCATGCCAGAACGCTCTGTGAGGCAAGTGTGCTTCCCCTGTTGTAGGGCAGATTACAAAACTCTTTGGAGTTGCTTTATAATGGGTTCTTCTTTTGTCTCTTCTGGTTTTCGAGATTTTCCTCTTTGGATGCGCCATTGCTCTATCTTATTTATCTTCTTTTTTTAAACTCTTGAGGGCTGCCCAACGTGGATCAATCCCTTCTTCTTTATCTTCTGAATCATCGGAGTATATTAACTCATCTGATTCGTTATCATCATTTTGGAACTTAGGATGAAGTTTTTTCATCGGAACTTCCAGCATTATGAATTCATATATAAACTCTCCAATGTTGATTTCTTGCTGATCTTTTATTATCACAAAAACGTCTTCGCTCAATTCTCTCTCTTCATCTCCGTATTTGAAAATTACTTCCTGTTTCGTGGAAATTGGGTAATCAAATAGCTCTAAACTTCTATCACATTCAAGCTCAATCGATCCTTCTATGAATAAATCGAGCGTTATCATTGAGTCAGACTTCATTAAATCAACATGGCAAGTGCCTTTGCCCTTGCTTACCAAACTGTCTTCAAATTCAGCAAAAAATGCCTCATCAAAGCTAAAATCAAAGGAATGGGGATTATTGCTAAGGCCAAAAATATTAATTTTAAATGCTCTTAATTGCTTCATATCCACACTACTCCCTGGTAAAGAACCGCAAATTTAGATAGATTAAGGGTACTACAAAAGATTTATGAAATTACTTTTCATCTCTGTTGGAATCACTGTGTTCCATTCTTTCATTTATCACGTCACAAGCCAAATACAATGCGTTTCTGAATGATGTAGGATCAGCTTCCCCTTTCCCGGCTATTGAAAAAGCAGTGCCATGATCAGGAGAAGTTCTAATAAAGGATAAACCCGCAGTGAAATTCACTCCAGCTTCAAAGGCCAGTGTTTTAAAAGGAATCAATCCTTGATCATGATACATAGCGAGAATTCCATCATAATTTCTGAAAGAACCCATTCCGAAAAAGCCATCTGATGGAAATGGACCCGAAACTAATTGATGATTGTTTCTGAAGTCCTCAATAACTGGGCTGATAATATTCTTTTCTTCGATACCTAAAAGTCCATTTTCTCCAGCATGAGGATTTAGCCCCATTACTGCTATTCGAGGCTTCTTAATGCCAAAATCCTTTTGAAGTGACTTAATCATTAGATTTAGTTTTGATGAAATAGCATCTTTGGTGATTTTATTACTTACATCTTTTAATGGAATATGACCGGTGACAACACCCACGCGAAGCTGCTCATGAACGAGGAACATTAGGCTATCAGAAGCACCCGCTTCTTTTGTCAAGTACTCCGTATGTCCTGGAAACTTGAAATCATCAGCTTGCACTAAATCTTTGCTAAGAGGAGCTGTAGTGATGGCATGAATCTTATTTTCTTTTAAATCCTCAACAGCTTTTTGTAAGGAGAGCACTGCATATTTTCCTCCTATCTCATTTTCTTTCCCTGGATTTATTTCAGTCGTTTCTTCCCAAACGTTGAGCACATTTACAGTTTTGTGATTGATCTTATCTATGGATTCAATTTGAGTGAAATTGAAATTCTCCTTATCCATGTTTTTGCGATAGTAGGAGATGACTTTTCCAGATCCATAAATTACTGGTGTAAACTGTGTGAGTATTCGAGCATCTTCTAACGACTTTATAATGACCTCTGGGCCAATGCCATTGATGTCACCAATAGTAATTCCGATGATAGGTTTCTTTTTATTTTGGTCAGGTTCGCTCATTGATCTGTACTTTTAACAAAATTGAAGAAAATAAAGGAGAGTAAGTGGCAAGTGTACGACCAAAGAAACATTTAGGACAGCATTTCTTGAAAGATGAAGGAATAGCAAAGAATATTGTAGATGCTATGCAATTTAAAGGAAATGGGCTCTTGATAGAGATAGGGCCTGGTACTGGAGTTTTAACCAAGTATTTGCTTGAAAAAGAGTTTGAAAATTTTGAAGCACATGATGTAGATGAAGAATCTATCAATTATTTAAAAAATCAATATCCATTTCACAACACCAAGTTTAAGTTGGTTGATTTTCTAAAACACAATTTGCCAAACGATTCTATTTCGATCATTGGTAATTTTCCTTATAATATCTCCTCTCAATTGTTTTTTAAAATTTGGGATGAGAGAAATAAAGTGGATGAAGTAGTCTGCATGATTCAAAAAGAGGTAGCCGATAGAATAGTTGAGAAAGAAGGGTCTAAAGTGTATGGTATTTTGAGTGTATTGCTTCAAGCATTTTACGATATAGAATACTTATTCACGGTACCACCAAATGTCTTTAATCCTCCACCTAAGGTACAGTCTGCTGTTATTCGTTTGAAAAGGAATGCAGTCAAATCACTTGCTTGTGATGAAAAGCTTTTCAAAAGGGTGATAAAAGCAGGATTTGGGAAGCGAAGGAAAACCTTGCGCAACTCACTAAAAGATCTAAATTTGACTAAGCCATTTGAGGATGAAATTTTAAATAAAAGAGCTGAACAACTCTCTGTGGCAGATTTCATTTCTCTTACTTCCAAACTGCAAGAATAATGGAGTTGATGATGAATTTTGAGTTGTCTTTAGAATTTAAAGATCGATTTCAACAAGCCCTCGATGAACAAGATAATGACTTTATCGTCACATCACTTGACGGAGTAAATCCAACAGATATTTCAGCACTGTTGGATGAATTTGATGCAGAGGAATGTAAATATGTTTTTGATCTGCTCAGCCCTGAAACAAACGCTGAAATTTTAGAAGATTTAGAGGAAGATGTTCGAGAAGAATTCATCAAACAATTTTCGGCAGAGGAACTAGCGTCCTATGTGCAGTTGATGGATTCGGATGACGGGACTGACATTCTTTATGAAATGTCTGTCTCCGAGAGAAATGAGGTCATTCGTCAAATCGATGATGAAGAGAAAGCAGCCAATCTCATGGAGCTTCTCGAGTACGATGGGGATGTCGCAGGAGGTTTGATGGCCAAGGAGTTTATTAAGGTCAATTACAACTGGAATATTTCGCAATGCATTGAAGAAATTAGAAATCAAGCGGAAAATGTAGAGAAAATCTATTCCATCTATGTGGTAGATGATAAGGATAACTTATTGGGGAAAGTCGGAACCAAAAAAATCATTTTAGCGAATGATAAAGCAAAGGTGGCTGATATCTATGATGAGGATGTAATGAGTGTAGAGACTTCCACTGCGGAAGAAGAAGTGGCCAATATGATGGAAAAATATGACCTAGAAGCTGTTGCGGTCGTGAATGCTCGAGGCAAACTTGTGGGCCGAATTACCATTGATGATATAATAGATGTGATAAGAGATCTGGCTGAAGAGGAGCGTCAACTCATGACTGGGGTGAGCTCGGATGTGGAAGAAGATGATACAGTTTGGGCTATTTCTAAGGCAAGGTTACCTTGGTTAATTATTGGAATGGCTGGAGGATTGGTAGGAGCCCAATTTATGGGACTATTCAAAGAAGAAATTATCATCGTTCCTGCATTGGCATTTTTTATTCCATTGATTACTGCGACTGGCGGAAACGTAGGCATTCAGTCATCTTCCATTGTAGTTCAGAGTTTAGCTAATCCAAGTGTTTTTGCCGATAGCATGTTTAAAAGATTGGCAAAAGTATTTTTCGTGGCGGTTGTGAATGGAGCCATTCTTTCACTTATGGTATTTGGAGCGGTCATTCTTTTTATGCGTGAACAGCCACTGGCTGGCACAGTTTCTTTAGCTCTTTTTGCAGTAGTCATGTTAGCTTCATTCATGGGCACTGTTACTCCTTTGGTGCTAAGTAAATTCGGCATCAATCCGGCGTTGGCATCAGGCCCATTCATCACCACTACGAACGATTTGCTCGGTTTGGCTGTCTACTTCTCTATAGCACATCTATTGTATAACTTATGAACCAGATAAAGCGAGTGTTGATCGCCGACAAGATGCATGATAGCATTATTCCGCTACTGGAGCAAGCGGGATACGAACCTGTGTATTCTCCTTTCATTACAAGATCCCAAATCTTAGCTATCATTAAGGATTTCCATGGATTAATTCTGCGAAGCAAAACAACTGTAGATAAAGAAATTGTTGATTTGGCAGCAAAACTTGAATTTGTAGCGAGAGCAGGAGCGGGGATGGACAAAGTAGATCAAGACTATTTAAAAAGTAAGAATATATTGGCAATCAATGCCCCAGAGGGTAATAGAGATTCTTTGGCAGAGCATGCTTTGGGCATGTTGTTGAATATTCTTCATAAGATCACTTCTTCATACATGGAAGTAAAACAAGGAGTTTGGGACAGAGATAAGAACAGGGGAATAGAGCTAAAAGGGAAAGTAGTAGGAATTTATGGGGTGGGTAATATGGGAATGTCCTTTGCCAGAAAGTTAAGAGGACTTGAATGTGAGGTGATTGGGTATGATAAGTATGACTCAAATTTTTCTAATGATTTCATCAAATCGGTCAAATTGGGAGAATTCATGGAAAAAACGGAAATCCTTAGCCTTCATATTCCATTGAATGAAAGCACTAACCAGCTTTTCGACTTAGACTATTTTAAAAGGTTTTCAAATTTGAAAATATTCATAAATACGGCAAGAGGTGAGATTATAGATACAAAAGCATTAGTTCAGATGCTAGATAGTGGGAAGATATGGGGTGCTGCTTTAGATGTACTAGAAAATGAAAAATTATCTTCTTATTCTGATGAAGAGAGAAGTATTTTCAGTCAATTAACCTCATTTCAAAATGTCTTAATCACACCTCATGTAGGCGGTTGGACGTATGAGTCCTATGAGCGGATTAATGAAGTGATTGTGGAGAAACTGAAAGCATCATTCTTAAATTGATTTGCTTTTTAGGGACAATTGTTT
>CAYGTD010000151.1:2161-8765 GCA_964352725.1 uncultured Roseivirgaceae bacterium | reverse complement strand
AACTCTGATGATCATTTCTTTAGAGAAACAACGCTACCCATTGCTAGAATTAACCTGACAAACAATGATGGCTTATTTAGGCAAGCAGTAATTGGCTTTGCAGAAGACGCTACTAACTCAGTATTGAATAGATCCTATGATGGGCAGGCATTTAACTCTACATCAGATAATGGCCTATTTACAATGAAAGCAGGTAGAACGCTATCCTTGAACGGGATGACAAGCAATTGGGAGGTAGTACAGATACAACTCAACATAGCAGAAGCTGGAATCTATCAAATTTCTGTTGAGCTAGAAGAGTATGATCACTCAATCTATTTAAGAGATAATGTGACAGGTGACATTACAGATTTAAGATCAGGTGTTTACACTTTTAACTCACAAGCTGGAATTGACACAGATAGATTTGAATTGATTTCTAATCCTAGCGAAGTTCTTGGACTGAATACTGAAAAAATATTGGTGTATGCCCACAACAGCATACTTCATATTCAGCAAGAAGGAAATGAGTTAAGAGAGTACCAATTGTTCAACATGAAGGGTCAGAAGCTCTTAACCAAGTCGGTTCAAGCAAAAGAAGAGGTCAATCTAAGCTCATATGCAAAAGGGATCTACCTCGTATTCGACGGAAAGAAAACACATAAAATCATTTTAAAATAAACGCTCTAATTCCCCTCCTTGGAGGGGTCAGGGGTGGGTTAAACAATACAACTATGAACATTACAAAAATCATATTCACAATAACTTCACTACTATTCATTCTACCAGTTATGGCTCAAGGAGCCCCACCAGCAACCCCAATAGACGGAGGACTCTCCTTGCTATTGGCTGCTGGCGGAGCTTACGGGCTGAAAAAACTGAAGGATAGTAGAAAGTAAATGAATTGTCCTTCCTGTTTGTGAGGTACGAACAATACCGGAATCTCAATCAAGAACTCGATTCGTTCGAGTAGCAATCCATGGCGGCATTGCAATTGGGTGGTTCGAAAGAACTGCCCTTTTTTATTGGCTCTTCCTATTCTTAGTAGATGTGTTAAATTGGTGGTGATGAAAGCCACTTCATTAATCTTCATTTTTCTGGTTTCAGATTTATTCCAATCGCTATCTCCAATTGATAGCTTACACAGGAAGATCGCACAATTGGATACTGACTCGGAGGAGTACGTCATAAACCTCACCCTCTTAGCCAAAAAATATGCAGAGACAGATCCTGAAAATGGATTATTGCAAGCAAAGAAGGCACTTTCATTAGCGAAAAACGATTCTCTTAAGGGACAAATATTTATCGCATTTTCTACTGCTTATAGCTATTTGGCAAGCTATGATAGTTCTACGATGTATAGCTTCAGAGCTATTGAAATTGCTGAAACCTATCAAGACACCACCACCTTAATTGATGCCAACAATAATCTTGGTATTGATTTTATGTTTCAGGAAGAAGATGAAAAAGCCATAGAATATTATAAGAAAGTAGAAAAACTGGCCAGACTCACGAATGATTCTTTACGGTTGGGTCATGCCTTAAATAACCTAGGCATTATGCATGGATACGCTGAAGACTATCAAAGAGAACATGAGTTTTACGAACTAGCAGCAACTATTTTTAAAAATATTGATGAAAAGGAAGGATTGGGAAATACATACCTCAATGCAGCGGATTCATATATTATCATTAAGCAAAACGATAAAGCAGAAAACCTACTCAAACAAGCTCTTCAAGTATTTGAGGAACTAAACTTATCATCAGGGATTCAAAATACCATACAAACTATGGCAGAAAATGAGTTGGGTAGGCAAAATTTTACTCGCGCAGAAAGCCTGTCGATTCGGGCCCTTGAAATTGCAAAAGAAAATGACCTGACGCAGGATGTAATTTACACGTTAGAACTGCTAGAGCAAATCAGTGTTGAATCGGGAGATTTTAAAAAGGCACATGAGTTTCAGACACTTGTAAATAAGGAAAGAGACAAAGTTTTTACTTTGGAAAAAAACAAGCAAATAACGGAGTTAGAAACCAAGTATCAGACAGAAAAGAAAGAAGCTGAGATAAGGAGACTGGCACTGGAGAATGATCTCAAAGATGCTAATCTCGCAAGTTCACGAAATGCTCAATATGCCATCGCAATAGGAGGAGGATTAACAATTGCATTGCTAATTGTCTTCTTTACGTTACGAAACAAAAAGCAAAGAGCGGAAAGAGAAGCGCAAGAATTACAGTTGGAAGCACTTAAAAAACGATTTTTGGAACTCCACACAAGTCCGACCGAGTTGGCGGTGAACCTTGATCCAATCGACCTGAATAAAAAACTACACAATCCTTTAACAGAGCGTGAGTTTGATGCTTTGAAACTGTCTTTGGAAGGTAAGTCCAATTTGGAAATCGCCGAAGAACTTTTCATCTCCATCAACACGGTAAAGTTTCACCTGAAAAACACCTATGGAAAAATGGGGGTGAGCAATAGAAAAGAAGCATTTAAATACATTCTTGCTGTAAAGTAAGCATTTTTAAAAATGGATTCTTTTGATAAGAATCTCTAACTTGAACCTCAAAAAAATATAGTCTTGTGAAAAAAAATCTAGCCTTCCTACTCATCCCAATCCTATTCTTTTCGTGCCAACCTCAAGATAAAAGTGAAGAACTAAAGCCTATAGCGGATGTCTTTGAAAACTACTATCAAGATCGTTTGAAGCTATTCCCAATGGAGGCTACCTATGCTGGTGACGAGCGATACAATGATATTCTTCCAAATAATTTAACTGCTGACTTTGAAAATCAAGTAAGAGATATGTTCACTTCTTACAAAGAGGAGCTTACCAAGTATGATAAGTCTTCTTTGACTGAAGAAGAACAGATGAGCTATGATGTGCTCATGTGGGAATGTAATATGGGACTTTCAGAATTAGCATTTGATACAGAGTTGCTTCCCGTGGACCAGTTTTGGTCATTACACCTTTCCATAGGTCAGTTTGCAAGTGGAAGCAGTGTGCAACCATTCAAAACGGCTGAAGATTATGATGCTTGGTTAAACAGAGTCAATAGCTTCATGGCCTGGTGCGATACGGCAATGGTAAACATGAAAAAAGGGATGGAACAAGGAATTGTCCTTCCAAAATCATTATCTGAAAAAGTAATTCCACAATTCGCAGACTTTGCAAAAGAGCCTGTAGAGGAAAACTTGTTTTATACTCCCGTTAAAAATTTTCCAGAAGATATGAATCCTGACAGTCAATCAAGACTAGAAAAATCTTATCGAAGGATGGTGGAGGAGCAGGTAATTCCAAAATTCACCGAGTTTACAAACTTCATGAAAGAAGAGTATTTACCGGCTGGCAGAGAGACTTCAGGTATCGCAGGAATTCCGAATGGAGAAGAATATTACAATAACCGAATCAAGTATTACACCACAACTGCTATGTCGGCTGATGAGATTTTCGAGTTGGGTAAAAGTGAGGTCGCAAGACTTTCCTCAGAGATGGAAAAAGTAAAAGCTCAAGTTGGTTATAAAGGAGATTTAAAATCTTTTTTTAATTATGTAAGGAATAAGAAGGAGCTGATGCCTTTCGATGATCCTCAGCAAGTAATTGATAATTTCAACGCAATTCATGAGAAGATGAAGCCTCAGCTTTCACTCTTATTTGATCTCACTCCAAAGACGCCTTTTGTGGTAAAAAGAACAGAAGCTTTCCGAGAAAAATCAGCAAGTGCAGAGTATAATCCAGGATCATTGGATGGCACTAGACCAGGAGTTTTTTATGTGCCCATTCCAGATGTTGATAGTTACAATTTCTATTCAGATGAAGACTTGTTTTTGCATGAAGCCATTCCAGGTCATCACTATCAAATCTCTTTACAGCAAGAGAATACCAATCTCCCTTCTTTTAGAAAGGCGCTTTGGTACAGCGCATACGGAGAAGGCTGGGCACTTTACGCTGAATCACTTGGTTCTGAGCTAGGATTGTACGATGATCCCTACCAATATTTTGGAATGCTTGGAGCCGAAATGCATAGAGCAATACGACTAGTAGTAGATGCAGGAATGCATTCGAAAGGCTGGACAAGAGAGGAGGCTATCCAATATTCATTAGAGAATGAAGCAGAGTCGGAAGCCAGCATTACTTCAGAAATAGAGCGATACATGGCTGGTCCAGCACAAGCTTTGTCTTACAAGATTGGCCAACTAAAGATTCGTCAGCTTAGAGCAAAAGCAGAGGAGGCACTTGGGGTACAATTTGACATTAAAGTATTTCACAACAAGGTGTTGGAGTCAGGATGCATTCCTTTGCAACTATTGGAGGATAAAATAGATAAGTGGATTGAAGAGTCTCAATCTTAAAGAAAAGAAGTAAGAAGATAAAAGGTGGTTTCGAAAGAACTTCCTTTTTTTATGACCAAATTCTGATTTAACTCAACCGAATTCTGATCTGATTTTAGAAGCAATCAGTATTTGGTTACTTTTCACAAGAATTCGGACATTATGAGAATCACTCAGGCTGTATTTCCATCGCTAATCTTCTTCATGCTATGCTTCTATGTAAAAGCTCAGAAAAAGAGTGCTAAAGAATTAAACGACTTAGCTTGGGAGCTAAAATCAGACTATACTGACTCTGCGATGCTTATTGCAAGGAATGCTCTTGCTGTATCAGAATCGGAGAATAATTTCCCTGAAAAGGCTAGATCCGAGAAGATCATAGGAGTTCTATTTTGGTTTAAAAACGAAATGGATTCTGCGCTGAATCACTATGAAAAGTCTCTACGACTTTTTAAAGATTTGGATGATAAAAGGGAACTTGCTAATCTCTATAATAATATAAGTATCGTTTTTAACAGGCTGAATTTGAGTGACACTTCTTTATATCTATATCAGCAAGCTTTAGCAATCAATTTGCAGCTGAATGATTCAGCCGGGGTAGGAAGAAACTATGTTAATATTGGAGTGCTTTATGGAGACATTGGCGATGATCAAAGTTATTTGAGGTACAGCAAATTGGCACTTATCTATACGAAGGGTAGAAAAGATATTTTGTACTCTAATATGGCAGGCATCATGCCAGCTATATACGGTGATAAAATTGGGTTAGATTCTGCCATTTTTTACTACAGGTTGGCTTTGAAAAATAGTGAGACAGACCGAATGAGAGCCAGAATTCTATTAAATATAGGGCCACATTTTATGGGAAAAGGGCTAATTGACTCTGCTAGTTTCTATCTAGAAAAAGGAATAACGCTTATAAAAGATAAATCTACAGAGGAGTATGCAAAGGCCATTATGGATCAGGGTAGGCTTTTGTCTTATGATAAAAAGTATAGTGATGCATTAGAAAAATATTTCGAAGTTTCGAAGTTTGCAGAAAAGTATGGTTATTCAATTTTGATTCTAAACATTAGAAACGAAATAGCAGCTACTTATTCCAAAATGGGAAATTGGAAAAATGCCTATGAATGGGAACGAAAACATCAAGCAATTTCTGATAGTCTAAAAAACCTTGAAAATAGAAATCATCTAGCGACTCTGCAAGAGCAATTTGAATACGAGCAAAACCAACGAAAAATAAGCGAGTTGAGAGAAGAGAATCTATTGAAAGAATTGGCACTCGTAAAGGAGCGAAACACACGAAATATCATCCTTTTTATAGGAGCAGTAATATTGTTCATTATTGGAGTTATTTGGATTCTGTATCGTAGAAAAGAAGAAAGAACTAGACATTTATTGGAACTAAAGAAATTAGAGATAGAGCAGCGGATGCTTCGTTCTCAAATGAATCCACATTTTATCTTTAATGCACTCAATTCCATTCAAAGTTTTATCACTACCAACAATACGTATGAAGCAGAAGTTTTTATGTCTAAGTTCTCTATGTTGGTAAGAAAGATCTTGGAGAATAGCACTTATAAAACCATTTCATTAGAAGAAGAGATAAGCACATTAAAACTTTATCTGGAGCTAGAGAAATCACGGTTCGAAGAACGCTTTGATTTTCATATTTCGAAGAACGCAGATGATACGCTTCCTATTCCCCCTATGCTGTTACAGCCTTTTATTGAGAATGCGATCATTCATGGGATGAAAGAAAAAATAGGGAAAGGAAACATATATGTTAGATTCAAAGAGGAAGAGGATTTTCTAATCTGTGAAGTCGAAGATGATGGCGTGGGACGTAAGAACTCTTCCTCAGAAAAAACCCATAAATCACTTGCTACTGCGCTCACCAATGATAGAATTAGTTACTTTAATGAGGCTTCTAATGTAGGTGAGTTCAATCTAAAAATCGTTGATATCAAAGATGAGAGCGGAAATCCATCTGGCACCAAAGTCATTCTTAAGATTCCTTTAGCAGCATGATCAAAAAAAGAGCCCTTTTAATTGATGATGAAACAAAGAGTAGAACGACGCTTTGTTCATTTCTTTCTAAATATTGTCCTTCCATCGAGATAGTTGGAGAAGCAGATGGTGTGAAAAAAGGTCTTGAATCCATTACATTATTAGCACCTGACGTACTTTTTCTAGACATAGAAATGAATGATGGGACAGGATTTGATCTAATTGAGCAGCTACCCAAAATCAATCTTGAAATCATTTTTGTTACCGCTTTCAATCAGTATGCTA
>CAYGTD010000151.1:0-2151 GCA_964352725.1 uncultured Roseivirgaceae bacterium | reverse complement strand
CTATCAAAGCGTTTCGCTATAGCGCCATTGATTATTTATTGAAGCCAGTAAATCCAGAGGAGCTAATTCAGGCAGTAGCTAAACTTTCCGATGAAAGTAGAATATCGGAAATAGAGCAAAAAATAGAAGCTTTGATGTCCAACAAAACTTCCATTCAAAAGATAGCTATCCCATCAATGGAGGGCATTAGATTAGAGGAGGTGAGTAATATCAGTTATTGTGAATCGGACAATTACTACACACATATTCATTTAACATCTGGTGAAAAACTGTTGGTTAGCAAAACTCTGAAAGAATATGATACCATTCTTTCAGAAGAGGGATTTTTCAGAATTCATCAAAAATACCTAGTGAAAGTTTCGGAAATTAGAACCTATTCTAAATCTGATGGTGGATTTGTGACGCTCAATGATGGAACGCACCTGACTGTATCTCGCAGAAAAAAGGACGACCTGATGAAGGTGCTGGTCAATAAGTAAATTGATGTCTCTTTAAGTGTTAGTCAAACTCCAACTATACATTTCTGTAGTCATTCTCTATGATACTTTTTCTCCAATCCTTACCAAATTCTTTCCGATCCTTACCAGATTCTGATTCTACTCCTTAAGAGGCTATTTCGCAACATACTTTAGAGTTTAATGTCAACTGCCCTCGGGTATTTTTTGAATTAAAACCAAAAATGTATGCTACAGCTACCAAAACAAATGGATCATATCAAAACAGCAATTCCAATTAAAATTCTTGTTTTGATGCCTATTTTTTTCATCATATTAGGCTTTGCAGCAATTGCACAAGATCCACCAACTGATATTATTTTAAGTAAAGACAACATAGATGAACACTGTCCCATCGGAACGTTGATTGGTAATTTTTCTGCAGTCGATACGGATGGAGGGACTTACACATGGACCCTAGTTGCAGGGGCAGGAGCTTCTGGAAATATGAGTTTTGACATTCCAATGAGTTCAAGCTCATTATTTTCCGATGAAATTTTCAATTTTGAATCCACTACCTCGTACAGCATTCGAGTACAAGTGGAGGATGAAAACAACGCCACGTTTTCAAAATCTTTCACCATCAACATTAATGATATAGACGAGGCGAACTTAACGTCAACGATAGCTCTCTCTTCTGAGTCAATTGGCGAGGGAAATGATATTGGTGATGAGGTGGGGACATTAATAACCAATGGAGTTCATGCAGGTACAAATCATGTATATTCTTTGTCTTCAGGGTCTGGCTCTACAAACAATTCTAGTTTCAGTATCTCTGGCAATCAACTTTTGGCTGCCGAAGTATTCGATGAGGAAGTAAAAAGTAGCTATTCTATCCGTGTTAGAAGTGACAGTCAAGAAGGCGAATCAGTTTTTAGAGTCTACACTATAACGATCGATCGTGTGAATAATGAACCGACAGATATTACACTAACAGATAATTCTTTTGAGGAAACACGATCGGTTGGTTATCGGGTTGGTTTCTTAAACACCACCGATGCAGATGATGATGGAGAAACATACACCTACTCATTTGTAGAAGGAGCAGGAGACGATGATAATGACAATTTTGAAATTTTATCAAGTCAATTTCGATTAGCAACTACCTATGACTTTGAAACGAAACCTACACATTCCGTCCGTATTCAAACCGATGATGGAAATGGAGGGCTTTTTCAAAAAACACTTACAATCAATGTGGAAGATGATCCAGAGGCTGTGACGGACATTTTTTTAACCAATAGTTCAATAGACGAAGAAAATAATATAGATGATGCAATTGGAACTTTATCCTCAGAAGATGATGATACTGAAGATGTTCATACTTACGAACTAAAGGTTATCAGTGGGAGTACTGACCATACGGCCTTTAGCATAGATGGCGTTGTTTTAAAGGCTGCTGTTGAATTTGATTTTGAAACCCAAAGTAGTTACACAATTAGAATAACCTCTAATGATGGGACAGGATATTTCTTAAATAAAGATTTTACGATCACTATTAATGATGTGATAGAGCCTGTTGTCTGGGATGGTTCAGCTTGGAGTAATGGAACGGGTCCAAGTTTTGCAGATAATGTAATAATAGATGGAGATTATGATGTGGAAACGGAAGGAGCATTTCCATCTAACAATCTTACTATAAACTCCGGAAATGGTC
>CAYGTD010000150.1:0-8796 GCA_964352725.1 uncultured Roseivirgaceae bacterium | reverse complement strand
AAGGATGAATCATGTCTTTCTTGTAAAAACGATAATCCCTCAATTCATCGATTACTATTTCAAATGAAGGAAAGTAACTGACTTTTTCTTGTCCTAGTACAATATCATGAACTGCAGCAAGAAGAATGGATTTACTTAGATTATTTTCTATTAGTCCATCTTTAACATGCCTCACGGGACTTACAGTGAGGATCACGTTCAGATTTGGAATTTGATTTCTTAGATAATTGAAAGTCTTGTTAAAATCATCAATAATCTCTTCAGTGGAAAGAAACTCTTTATGAAATTCAGAGGAGGGTATTTTATGGCAGTTGGCCACAATCTGATTGGTGGACTTTAGTCGATACACAATGGAGGTGCCGAGTGTGATAATTAGCCAATCGGATTTTTTTAGAAAATCGTTCGATTCATTGAGCTGCTCTGAAAATGAATGTTGTGCTTCCGATTGAGTTAATCCACTAATCTGACCATGACAATCCCAATGATAAAATACACCTTGACTCTCAGTAATGTGATTACCAACAGACTCATTTCTAAGGAGCTTAAAAATAGAGATTGGGTTGTAGATCGTACCAAAAGGATTGCTAAAGGAAGTGAATTTATTTACTAAAAGTAATTCACCAATTTCATCTGAAAAGCATGATCCAGATAAATATAGTTTATCCTTAAGATTAATCTTTTTTGGAGATACTGGAATGTCAAATTTTAACTTAAACACATGGTGAAGTTAGCTCATTCAATTATCCGCTGAAAGCGAAACCATTACCGGTCTGTGATCAGAAACATCAGAAGAATATCTTGACACACAATCACCTAACCGTACGGTGTAGGTAGATACTAGGTTGTCACACAATTCATTGGTCACCAGAATGTGATCAATATGACTTGGCCAACTGGGATAGCTGTAATTAGCAGAACTTCCATCAGCTATTGGCTGATCAGCGAAAATGTAATTATCAGTATCATTCATGAAATTAATGAAAGATGAATTACTATCGATATCCTCGTTCCAGTCTCCTAAAATGATCACTTCATCATCTGGGAAGTTAGTATCAATGTAGTCCTTCATTCTATTGCTCGCGTCTGTCCTTCTGCTTTCTGATCCACCACAGCATTTTAAATGAATGTTGATCAATTTCACGGTGAGCCCATTCACGTGAGTCACATCAATGGATACAGGTTCCCTTGGAAAGGGACTCGTCTGACCACTAAAGAGTTTGGAAGGACTTCCAAAAGAGGCAATTTCTGAATCTTTAAAAATAAAACCTGTTTCAATACGGCCATTCACATCTATCACTATTCCACTATATCCTGATAGTGAAGCAACTAATGAATTGAACGCTGAGATCTCGCCAATCTCTTGTATGGCATATACATCTGCATCTAGATTCTCTATGATATCAATGACTTTGGTGATGGTATTTGATCGCATAGGAAAATTCTCAATATTCCATGTTACGATATCAAACAGATCTGATCTAAGGTCAGGAGTACACTGCACTGCACCTGTGGCTTGGCTTACATTATTGCAGGAAATATTTTGTCCAGATCCACCATCTCCGTCTTTATCCGATAATGTTACTCTGACTAATCTATTTTCTCCTACTTTCAAGTTTCTATTGGAAGTACTTGCAATGACCAATTCAAAAGCATCTGAAAAGGAGTCCATATCTTCCTTCGGAAAAATGGAAACAGATGCTGAGGGTGAATCCTTCAATACTGGAAGAGATATTTTTGAGTTGACTGAAGCAGGTTCTGTCGTAAATTCAATTCCATAAGTTGCAGTCAATTCATTTACTAGTAGCTCAATAGAACCATCCACTGGAGCTTGTTTAGAAAAGGTTAACTGAACAATAATTTCGTCATCAGTTTCAATTCCCTGAATGCTAGAACTAATGAACTCAATTTCGATAGGTTGAATTGAATCTGAACCGTCATCATCGCTGCAAGAGATAAGGAATACAGAAAAGCATATATGTAGTAACGCAAGAGCTATGCTTCTCATCTTATTTCTCTAAAAGAATGTAAACTGGGAAATGGTCACTATATCCACCAAGGTATTTGCCTCCACCAAATGATCTTAATGGCGTTCCAGCGTATTGGCCATCTTGCTGTTTCATCCAATTGGGACCAAATATGCTGTATGTGTTAGTCTTATAAGTGACTCCACTACCCGAAAGCAATCCTTCGCTTACTATTACTTGATCAAATACATTCCATGCTCCACGGTAGGAGAGTGTACCTGTATATCCCTGCTTAAAAGTATAAGCAGAGGTGTTGAATAAGCCCCCTTTTTCCACTTTGTTCTCTTTATCTGTTGCTCCTAAAGATTTTTTTATTGAAGCATCTCGAGGGTCGTCATTAAAGTCTCCCATGATGATGATTTTAGCATTCGGAGTTATTTGGTTGATTGAGTCAACTGCTTGCTTCAATCTTGCACCAGCTATATTTCTTTTATCCACACCACCTCCTCTTCTAGAGGGCCAGTGATTGATTGCAATAGTGATGGTATCTCCAAAGTAGATACCTGTGCATAGCAGAATGTCTCTAGTGATATAGTTTGGGTCTGGAAATTTGATCCAAGTACTGTGAATAACTTTAAATCGGTCTTCTTTATAAATCAGTCCTACGTCTATTCCTCTTCTATCTGGAGAGTCTTTGTGCACTACTTTGTAGTTGAAGTTGCTTAGCCCTTTTGTGGCTATTAAATCTTCAATCACTAACTTATTTTCTATTTCAGCAAGACCAATGATATCTGCTCCATTAGCCATCGTACTTAGTACTTTGGAGAGGTTAGCTAGTTTTTCATCATATTTCGTAGCATCCCATTCATTTCTTCCAGTAGGTAAGAAATCTTCGTCATTCTTGTCTGGATCATCTTGAAGATCAAACAGATTTTCTACGTTGTAAAAGCCAATAGCTCCGACAACTCGTTTTTGACTAAATAGAATTATGTTTTGAGTGAAAAGTATGAAAAGTAAAATGCTTCGCATTGAAAAATGTTTTTTTGCCTACAAAATTGTCATTTCTTATTGACTTAATGCTTGTTAAACATCTTTATTGTAGGGTATAGTTCGAAATAACTTTGACTTAACATTGGGATAAGCAAATAGACCATGAAATAGTTTTAAATTGCACCTTGAAATTTTATAAACCATCTGAATTTACCTAATGATAAGAGCTAAGCTGCTGCTTATGGCTTTGATCATCTCCAGTTCAATATTTGGACAAAATCAGGGAGAGATCAAAGGAATCATAGCCGATGAAAAAACGAAGGAACCACTTATTGGAGCCACTGTTCAACTGAGAGGAACCAAGTTTGGTTCTCAAACAGGAATTAATGGAAATTTTAGTTTAAGGAACGTACCTACAGGGACTTATACATTAAGAGTTACCTACATAGGGTTTGGAACACTTCAACAATCAGTTGATGTTACTTCTGGATTAAAAGATCTTGGGACATTATTTATTAAGGAAGAGGCTTTAGGTCTAGAAGAAGTACAAATATTCGCAGATGTAGTGGAGGAACGAAAAACTCCAGTTGCGATAACGACTTTCTCAGCCCAGCAAATTGATGAGCGATTTAGTGATGTCTCTTTAGCGGAAGCTATACAAAATACACCAGGGGTTTTTACAGCTCAGGGAGCTGGGGGTTATGGTGATCAGGAAGTATTTATTAGAGGATTTGATCAGACAAATGTCGCTTTCCTAGTTAATGGTATTCCAGTCAATGACATGGAAAATGGACGAATGTTCTGGTCCAATTTCGCTGGATTAAGCCAAGTTACAAGAACAACGCAAGTACAAAGAGGATTAGGTGCTTCTAAGCTGGCTGTGAGTTCTATTGGGGGTACAGTAAATATGATTACTAAACCTTCAGATAGGAGCCAAGGAGGTAGGATTGAATATCAGACAGGTACTGGATCATGGAATAATCGGTTGAGATTCACTTATAATACAGGTGAGAGTAGCAATGGGTGGGCACTTAGCTTTCAAGGTACTAGAACCACTACGGATGGTGGACTTGTAGGCCTACAAGCAGATGAGCAAGGAGCAATTGTTCCTGGTGCTTTTACAGATGCATGGAGTTATTATTTATCTGCTTCTAAGAAAATAAATGATAGGCATCAATTGATGTTTTGGACTTTTGGAGCACCATTCAATAGAGGCTCTGCGTTTATAGTGGATGATCAAACAGCCGAGACCTTTGATATAGCAGGTGAAATCGGTAACAATGCGTTAGGCATATACAGAGGGGAATTACTTAATGCGCGTCAAAATAAGGTTCACAAGCCGCTATCCGCGTTAACTCATTATTGGGATATTGATGATAATACCACTTTAACAAGTTCAATCTATTATTCAAAAGCACGGGTTTATTCTGTTCAGCCTAGAGATGCTGAGAACCCTGCGTTTTTAGTAAATAGAACTGCAAGTGGAATTGGAACACTTTATACAGCTGATAATTTAATCAACTGGGATTATTTAGCATCTGAAAACAGAAGTGATGCAAGAGAAGTTACAGTGCCATATCCAAATGGAGATGTTAATACTCCGAGCTTAACTGGATTTGATTCTCAATACTATTTAGAGTCTAGGCACAACAATCATGATTGGCTAGGAATAGTAAGTAATTTCACTAAGCAGATAAACAATCTTAGATTGAGAGCAGGGACGGATATTAGATTGTATAGGGGAGAGCATTATGCAGAAGTATTTGATTTGATGGAAGGTGATTTCATTCTTCAAGAAAATAGGTTTGGAGATTCTTACAATAAACTAGATACCGAAAATGCTATTGCAGAAGAAGGAGACAAGACTAATTATTATTATGATGGGATGGTCAATTGGTATTCATTTTTTGGACAAGCAGAATGGAACTTAAACAAGCTTGACATTTTCGCATCTGGTACATTGACTTTCTCTGATATGCAGCGAGTTGGATACTTCTGGAATGGAAGTGATTTTGCCGATTTCAATTTAACCTCATTAGGTAAGTCGGAAAAGAAAACATTCACCACATATATTCTAAAAACAGGTGTCAATTATCGAATTACAGGAAGGCACAATGTATTTGCCAATGCAGGATACTTTACTAGACCTCCTTTCTTAACCAATGCATTTGATGACGCTCGGTATTCAAATAAATATCGAAATGGATTAACAACTGAGAAAATAACATCTGGTGAGTTGGGTTACGGTTATAAAACATCTTTCCTAAAGATCAATGTGAATGCATACTATTTGCTATGGAGAGATAGAACAACTCAATTTAATGGCACAGCGGATGATCCTCAAGGAGTTGCGCTTCAAGGCGAACCAGATGTTCCCGTGTCTCTTTCAGGACTAGTATCGGAGCACAAGGGATTAGAAATGGATGTTACCTACAATCTTTTGTCCACCTTGGAAATAAGTGGTTTTGCTTCTCTTGGTGATTGGACATGGAAAGAGGCTCCAGCTCAAGAAGTTCCTGTTGGTGATGGAAATACTGTATTTGCCGATATTTCACAAATTGAAGGACTAAGAGTAGGAACTTCACCTCAAACTAACCTTGGTGCTGGATTACATTACACGGGAATTAGAAGCACCTACATAGGATCTAGATTAAACTACGCAGATCGAATTCCGATTAGATTTAATCCAGATGACGTGGCATCAGGGTTCATAAGTAGAGGTGTAATAAATGGAGAAGAATATGATTCTTACTTTACCATTGATTTATACGCCGGACATTACTTTGATATCGGAGATAGCATGAGTGGTAGATTATCTATAAGTGTTCAAAATGTGACAAATGAAAGTTATGTCCGTTTTGCTAGCTACTTTTTTAATACAGTTCAAAGAGGAGTAGGGTATCCAAGAACATACACGATTGGTTTAAGCATTGATTTTTAAGATATGAAGAGAATTATATACGCACTAATCTTAGTAGCCTTATTTGTAGGCTGTGCGAAGGATGAAAATGTAATAGAAGGAACAGCAGTTTCTTTCTACCCAGCAGTTATTGCAAATGCTTTAGAGGAGGATGGTGTAACTTATATCATTCAGTTGGAAACTTCTGGTTTGGTAAATGGAGCAGCATCTGTAGAAATTGAGGTTTCTAACTCTCAATATTTATTAACAAATCCCCCTCTGGCAGGAAATGTGATAACATTGGATTTTACTGATAAAACAACAGCTCAAATTGAAGTAGAAGCACTTAATGATGTGCTTCCGATAGATTACAGATCAGTTTTCAGAATTGTAAATGTTTCTGGTGCAATCAAAGCAGTAGGTTCTAGCGAATTCAATTTTTTGGTAAAAGATGATGATACTGCTGATATTTTAGTCCAAGATTTTGAGGACGGTTTTGGAGATTGGACTATCTATAATGGTGATGGTGGAAATACATGGACAACTACCACTTTCAATGATAATACAAATGCTTTGACATCAGGCTTCAACAGCCCTGATATTGGTGCTGAGGATAATTGGCTCATTTCTCCTGAGATTGATTTTGATGCTCAAACGAATGAGAAATTAAGTTTCCTATCTAAGACACGTTTCAATGAAGAGGAAAATAAACTAGAGGTTTCTGTTCTGTTAGGATATACTTCAGGAGATCCTGCAGATGCTGATCAAACTATTCTTTCTCCAGCATTAGACCCTCACACAGGTGGAGGATTTGGAAATTTTACTGAATCTGGCGATTTAGACCTTAGTTCTATTACAGGATTAGGAAGAGTTGCATTTAGGTTTAAAGCAGTAAACGATAGTGATGCTTCTGGATGGGAAGTAGATGATGTAAAAATCTCTGCATTTGATCCAGAGGGAAGTGGAAATGGAGGCTCTGGTGGTGGAACTGGCGGAGGTGGAGGCGGAACCGGCGGTGGTGGAAACACTATTGCTATTCCATTTACTGACGATTTTGAAAGTTGTGTTACAGTAGGTGACTTTAATATTCCTACAAATTGGATTGAAGAGAATGTACCTGGCTCTAAAACTGATAGGGGTTGGGGGTGTAGAGCTTTCGGTAGAGATGGGTCAAGTGCTCCTAGAGCAAGTGCATTCGGCGGTGAAGAAGGAACAGACAATGCTTGGCTAATTACTAATGGCGCAATTGATCTCTCTTCTGTGACATCAGCTACACTGGTTGTTTGGGTAGAGGAGCGATTTAGTGGACCAGGAACCCTTTCATTGAAATATTCTTCTGATTATACAGGAAGTGGAAACCCTGACGCTGCTACATGGACGGAGGTTAGTGATTTTGCTGGTCAACTTCCTTCTACAGCTGAAGTCTACACCGAGATTACAAGTGATTTAAGTGCTGCTGCAGGTCAGCAAGTTTATGTAGCCTTTCAGTACAATGGAGGGACATCAGGAGCTTCAATTGCATTTGGAATTGACGATTTATCTATAACTGGAAATTAAATTTTATAATATAACTACCAAATTTTTAAACTAAACTATGATTATGAAAAACGCGATTAAACTGTTCACTTTGATGGTGACAGGTGTATCCATGATTTTCTTGAGTTCTTGTGGAAAGGACGAAGGATCAATTACACCAATAACAATTGATTTCTCAGGTACTGCTGCTACAGTTGCAGAGAATGCTGGAGCACAAACAGTAACTATTCTATTTGATGCGGAAGCTCCAATAGATGCATCATTTGATGTAACGATTACTGGTACTGCTGTATATGGAGAAGATTTTACAACATCTCCTGATGGAGCTACTGGAACTGCTAATGTACAAGTAAATGCAGGCGATGCATCAGCTACGTTTACGTTTACGCCAATTGATAATGAAAATGTAGATGGAGATAAGACAGTTATCTTCACAATTTCTGGGTCTGCTGACGGAGTAGAGTTAGGTTCTTCTTTGGTATACACTATTACGATTGACGATGAGGAAGGACCTTCCAACGTTGATTTTGCTGCTGTAGAAAATACAATTGCTGAAGACAATGGAGCACTTACTGTTACATTGAACTTTGGAACGACGACTACTGCACCAGGAACAGTTGATGTTACAATGACTGGTGATGCAAGTGCTGTAACAACTGATCCAGCTGCTACTGCAGATGTATTCACCGTAAGCTCAGCTTCTGGTGTGGATGAAGTGACTTTTACAGTTACTCCAGTGGATGATACAGAGTTTGCTGCTGATAGAGTAGTGACTTTCACACTAAGTAATGCTACTAATGGCGTAGAGTTAGGTACTCAATTGGTTTATGAACTAACAATTACTGAGGATGATGCAAGAAGTATTGCTTCTGTAAGATCAATGGATGGTGAGATTGTAACTATTGAAGGAACAGTAACTACTCCAGACTTTGGTTTTGGCAATGGTGAATATTTTGTTCAAGATGCAACTGGTGGAATTAAAGTGTTTCACGATGATATTCAAAATGTATCATTAGGCGATATCGTAATGATTACAGGAACAATTGGTGTCTCTAATGATGAAATTAGAATTGAACCTGCTCAAGGAGTAGAGACAGATGTTGTGATTGTAAGTTCAGGAAATGACCTACCAGCAGCTACTACTATTACGGAAGCTGATCTTTTGGCAACTGGGGCTAATCAAGGGACACGAATTACAATCGCTGGTGTACTAATTACTGAAAGTCAGTGGCCTACTGAGAAAATTAATTCTAGCAGTGGAGTAAACGTAGATGCTGATGCTAATGGAACTTCATTCGCATTAAGAATTGATAGAGATGAGTCCTTTTATGATGGATCTGCTATGCCAGGAGAGCCATTGACAGTAACTGGTATTCTTGGAACCTTCAGAGGAGATGTTCAGGTTTG
>CAYGTD010000149.1:6062-8931 GCA_964352725.1 uncultured Roseivirgaceae bacterium | reverse complement strand
GAGAAAAAATGGGTAAAGCAGGAAGAAAAACGGTAGAGAATGACTTTAGTGTGGAAGCGAATAAGGATAAATGGTTGAAAGTGTTTCAACCCTAATCATTTAACCCTTTCAATTTTCGTTTAGCTGTTTTATTGGTTGAGTGACTTCTCGGCGCTAGTTTCTTCAATCGCTTATAATAGCCTTCTGCCTTTTCATATTCCTCATCACGTAAAGCAATATTACCTAGATGAAGCAATGAATAATAATAATAACCCATCTCCGTAGCATTTACCTCCTCTGCGTATGCCATCCCCTTCAGATAATACTCCTTAGCTTGATCATACTTCCGTCTTATTTCATTGATGTGACCTAGAAAAAAGCAAGCATAACGACCTGAATTGGCTTCATAACCCGTATATCCACTATCAATTCTATTCAAAATCTCCATGGACATATTTTCGGCAGCACTATACTGACCGCTTTGATACAAAAGCCGCGTATAGTATCTGTGAAAGTAGGGGTTTTTGGGATAGTTGTCGTACAAATACTTTCCTACTAACCTCGCTTCTTCTAGATCACCACTTTCAGAAGACAGAATTCTCATTAAATAATACTGAGCTTCTGTTCTAGAATAAAATGCATTTCTAGCCACCTCCTTCAGCTGCTTAATTCCTTCGTCTTTATCTCCTTTTGGAAAAAGAAGCATCAATGGTCGTAAAAGTGGATACTCATCTCTTATCCACTCCGAATAATAGTTGAAAAGTGCATCCCCGAAAAGTAACTCAGGACTATACGTCTCATGTCCCCTGCATTCATCTAAGTATTTAAGCGCATCTTTTCCTGCAAATGCAGCCTTTCGATACTCACCTCTTTCTGAATACAGTCGTCCTGCAAACGCATTGGCCGCCGCAATAAAAAAGGCTGACTCAATTTCATTGAACTCCTTCATTCTCCGAGCCAATACCTCCGTAGTATCCATATAAGCTAAGAATTCTCTGTCCCATGTTTCATCATCATAGTTAGGAACAATTCGCCACCAATAGTTGAGCCCCATCAAAAGGTATGGAAGTGGATGCCATGGATATTGCTTTCGTAAATAATTAAAATGACTGAGTGATTTTTTGAATTCAAAATTGTACATCGCATCTACAGCCTCCGTAGACTCGATTTGGATAAAAGGATTCACCAAAAGGCTATACTTGGTGCTATCACCAGTCAGTTGTCCGTTTGACCGTTGAGCATCTACATTCATACTTAGTAGGAATACGAAAAAGACCGTGATATTTTTGATGTACTTATTCATTCAATTCGCAAAACTATATGACTGAGGGATTAATTAAATACAGAAAAAAATTCTTAGAGGATTGGTTCGATTTCAATGGAGCTGCCATGTTTCTGATTTTGTGCCTCGTGTATTTTGCCTTGCTGTTCGTCAAGAAAGTATTCATCATAGATACTATTGCAGCTTTTGAAATTTTGAATGAAAGAGGCGATATGTGGGTATTTGATCTCATCTACAACGTTCAGTATTTAAGTATTCCTATTTTTCTGACTTGGAAATTCATCTGGACCACATTATTTCTTTGGATTGGATGCTTCATGTTTGGTTATCGATTGCATTTCAACAAGCTCTATAAGCTGGTAATGCTTTTAGAAATCTTCTTTTTCCTTCCTGAAATTATTAAAATCATTTGGTTCACCATTTTCTTTTCTGACCCAGACTATAATGACTACATGGCATTCTACCCATTCTCATTAATCAACTTGGTGGACTACACACAAATTGAACCAAACTGGCTTTATCCGCTAAAATCTCTTAACATTTTCGAAATTCTATATTGGCCATTGATGATTTTAGGCATCTATTTTTTAAGTGGAAAAAGCCTGAAAATATCTACCTATATCGTTTCCAGCTCTTACATTCTCTTTTTTCTACTTTGGCTTATCTTCTATGTCGTCGTTTATTGATAATAGTGAAAAACTTCTTGAAGATAAAAACCTCCCCCTAACACCCTCAAGAGGGGGAATTAGAGAAGTAGAAACATCTCAATGACTTCATTAGAAGATTTCAGACTGACTTTTAAATCGGGTTCAGGTTAAGATGTCAATTAAAAATTGTTAAAAACATATACTTCATCCACTTAATGCCGTAAACCTTCATTTTGAATTATCACTTACAATTCATGGAGGCTATTTCCACGAATTCTACGTGTTAATTGCTATTTTCGCCCTTTATATAAAAATCAACCATGGGATACCAAAAAATCAACGTAATCACAGGCTGGATCGCTTTCGTAGTAGCAATGATCACTTACTGCCTTACAGTTGAACCAACAGCTAGTTTCTGGGATGCAGGTGAATTCATTGCCTGTGCAGCAAGACTACAAGTACCTCACCCTCCAGGAGCACCTTTTTTCCTATTAGTAGGTAGAATGTTTTCTATGATGGGAGGTAGTGATTTGACAGATATTGCGCTAAGGGTAAACATGCTTAGTGTAGTCAGTAGCGCATTTTTCGTGTTATTTATTTTTTGGTCAATCACACACCTAGCAAAGCGAATCCTCAAAGTAAAAAAAGGAGAAGAAACGCTTGCCGATACAATTTTAATAATGGGTACGGGTCTTGTAGGAGCATTGGCTTGTACATTCTCTGATTCGTTCTGGTTTTCTGCTGTAGAAGCAGAAGTATATGGAATGTCTGCCTTCTTTACGGGTTTTGTTTTCTGGGCTATTCTAAGGTGGGAAAATCTGGAAGAAGAAAGTGATAGAGCTAGATGGCTTATTCTAATCGCCTATATGATGGGCCTTTCTATAGGGGTTCACTTACTCAACTTAGTTGCTATCCCTGTTTTGGGACTTATCGTTTATTTCAAATACTTTGAAAAAGTTAC
>CAYGTD010000149.1:0-5962 GCA_964352725.1 uncultured Roseivirgaceae bacterium | reverse complement strand
CTCAACACCGCAATGCTCGCATTAGCATTCATCATGATTGGGTATTCTTCTTATATGATGGTACCTATTAGAAGTGGTTACAATCCACCAATTGATGAGAATAACCCTGAAGAGATCATCTCTTTTGTTTCTTACCTAAAAAGAGAGCAATATGGTAGCCGTCCATTATTTAAAGGACAGTACTACACTGCCGACTTAATTGATAATAAGAAAGGGGCTCCAATCTATATGAGAGGAGAAGATAAGTACGTAATTAAAGACTATAAAGTAACGCAAGAGTTTGATCAGAAGCACACAACCATTCTCCCAAGAATGTATAGTTCCGATCCCAATCATATTAAAAAATACCGAGAGGTAACAGGATTGAAGGAAGGTGAAAAACCTAGTTTTTCAGACAATATCTACTACCTCATAAAGCATCAATTAGGACATCAATACATGCGCTATTTCTTATGGAATTTTGCAGGAAGAGCTTCAGACCTTCAAGGTGCTTCTTGGGTCGGTTTGAATGGCGCATTTGAAAACTTACCCACAGAACTGAAAGAAAATAAAGGGAGAAACCTCTACTTTATGCTTCCTCTCCTCATTGGTATTCTAGGTATGTTTATCCAATATAAAAGGGATCCAAAAATGTTTGCTGCCACAGCACTCCTCTTTTTTATGACAGGAATTGCCATTGTATTGTACCTTAATACCCCTCCCATTGAGCCACGAGAAAGGGATTATATCTATGCGGGTTCGTTCTACATATTTACCATATGGGTAGGACTTGGTGTAATCGCTATTTATGACCTTTTAAAAGGCATTTCAAAAGAGAAGAAGATGGCTGCTGTCATAGCTTCAGTTTTAGGTTTGACTATCCCTGTCCTAATGGCCACTGAAACGTGGGATGATCATGACAGATCTGATAGATACTTCTCGGTAGATGCAGCTAAAAACTACTTATCATCATGTGCTCCAAATGCCATCATTTTCACAGGTGGTGATAACGACACGTTCCCTCTTTGGTATGCTCAAGAAGTGGAAGGATTTAGAAGAGATATAAGAGTAGTTGTGTTGAGTTACTATAATACGGACTGGTACATTCAACAAACCATGAGGCAAGCTTATGAATCAGATCCGCTTCCTTACAATCTAGAAGAAAAGCACTATCAACAAGGTGGATTAAATGATTGGCTGCCAGTGTATGAGCGAGAAGAGCTTAAAGGAAATGCTATTAATGCAGAAATTTTCTTACGCTTGGTTGATCAGGAAAATCCAGGTCTTCAGATACCTACCCCTATAAGTGCGTACAACTCAGTACCTGCCCGAACGCTATTCTTAGGAGGCATTGATACAGCCAAGATTAAATCAATGGTTCCAGAAGATATGCATGATAAGATTGTTGATAGAATGGTATTTAATATTAAGGGAAGAGCAATGGAGAAAAAAGATCTTGCTCTACTTGATTTTATCATTGCTAACAAATGGGAACGTCCAATTTATTTGAATAACACATCAATAGAGCAAGTCAAACTTGACCTTCGAAATTACGTCGTACAAGAAGGGTTAGCTTATCGGGTTCTTCCTGTGGAGAATGTCAATCAGCGTGGTGACTATCCTGTAAATACTGAGGTGATGTATGACAATGTCATGAATAAGTTTACATGGACTAATCTAGACAATCCTGATGTGTACTACACGCAAGATTATTTGGGATTTGTGCTCAACTCAAGGTCTACCTTTAATACACTTGCTGAAGCTTTAATACAAAAAGGAGAATATGAAAAAGCTAGCAAAGTATTGATAAAATGTTTGGAGGTAATGCCGAATGAGTCATTGGCGTATGACTTTTTTAATGTACAGCAGATTGACATGCTAATACGATTGAGCCAAATGAAATCTGGATATACGAATGAAACAGATTCTACATTGGAAATGCAATATGCCAATGATATAGCCCAAGTAACGAGTACTTCAGCAGTTGAATGGCTTGATTATTACTTTGAAAATAGCAGCAGTACTGAGTCTACGGAACTTCAGAAGAAGCTCTTCTCTTTGAATGAGATTGCCAGAGCTTTTAGAGCCAATGGAGATAGGGAGAATGCTGCCAAGTACGAGGCACTATTTAGTGATTACTACTCTAGATTAGGAGGCCAGAGATAGCGCTCTCAAGACAAAAATTAAAAAAAAGGTCAGCAATTAATTAAGAATTGCTGACCTTTTTTTGTACCCAAGCTTGTTAATCAAACATGCATATTAAGCCGCAGAGCTAGTATGCTCATAAACGATAAAATGACATCTTATAGAAAATTTTAGTTAGTTTTTTAAGAACTTATAAGCTTTTTTGAATCGCTTATTTTCATCTTTCACAATGAGAAAATAATAACCGGTAGCAAGATCTTTTACCGATATTTTGTACTTACCATATCCCAAATCCTCTGATTTAATCTGAATCTTATTGCCAATCATGGAATTAAGTTCAAACTCTGCGTTAAGGAGTGATTTATCTAGCTCAATATAAATTGATTCAACTGCCGGATTGGGATAAATGCTAATATGTATATTTTGATCAAACTGGTTAGAAGCTTTCTCTTGAGAAAAAGCAACTCCGCTAAGGGCGAGTGCCAACGATAATATGATCAGTTTATTGTGCATTAATTAGTATACAAATTACGGAAAAAAAATCAGATAGTTCCTAGTGCCGATGAAATATTAATGGTTAATTAACGTTAAACACTCCTTTTAAAAGAAGCTCGTCTACTAGAAAACAGCCTTAATGGGCAGCAGTGTGGCTTTCAAGTTCTAAATATGACTATTCGACTAATAGATACATTTTTCTTAAAATACCCACTTTAGGGTAGGCTTAAAATTATGAATTGTAAAGATGATCAAATACAGCAGGAATTGTCTCTATAAAATCCGAAGCAATTAATCCACTTTGATTTTTTTCTACACTGGCTAAGTCCCCAGCTAAACCATGAATGAATACTCCTGCCCTTAATGCATCAAACGGCCTCATTCCTTGTGCAAGTAGCGACGCAACAATTCCTGTAAGTACATCACCTGAGCCAGCTGTCGCCATAGATGGATTTCCCGTTGGATTGAAATAAATAACTCCCTCAATATTACAAACCGCCGAATAGGCTCCTTTCAAAACAACATTTAGATTATACTCTTGACAGAAGGCTTTTAGTTTCGCTAATTTTTCAAAATCATTATTCCAATCTCCAACTAATCTTTTAAATTCTCCAACATGTGGAGTGAGAATGGAATCCTTTGGCATCTTCATTAGTAATGATTGGTCTTTCGCCAACATATTGATTGCATCTGCATCGACAACCATTGGCTTGTTATAACCATCCAAGAGTCGTAAAAATGCATTCAGTGACTTCTCATCAGTTCCAATCCCTGGGCCAATTGCAATGGTATCATTTGTCATCTTAATGTCAGAGATGAAGTTTTCATGCTCATCCTCAATGACCATTGCTTCTGGGATGGTCGTTTGAAGAACATTGACTCCACACTTTGGAACTTGCACATTTACTAGTCCAACACCCGCCCTAAAAGCGGCTCTTGAGCAAAGAACTGCAGCCCCTATTTTCCCTTTACTTCCTGCAATTATTTGAAGCCTCCCTACTTCATTTTTATGGGTAAATTTTGATCGATTTGGAAGAAGATCTTTTATCTCATTTATCTCGGTTAAAAAGTAGTCGGATCCTTGACCTCTTATGAAATGCTGGTCTAATCCAATATCTAGAACAAACCACTCACCTACAAATTGATAATACTCTGGGAGTAAAAACGTCAACTTTGGACTTTGAAAAGTTATTGTATAGTGTGGTTTAAACGCCGTGGCTTTCTGGGGCATAGGATGATCTGCGTACAATCCTGAGGCAATATCAACCGCAACCCGTTGGAGCTTTTGTGCATTTAGGAAGTCAATTAGTTTCTCAAACAATCCTTCAAGAGGACGAGATAAGCCTGAACCGAATATGGCATCTATTAGAATTCCTTTTTCATCCAACTTGGGAAAATCATCATATGAATTGATGATGTGGTAAGAATCAATTCTGCCAAGATTCATTAAAAAGTCAGGAGATCCTTTCTCTTTTTCACCTACAATATAAATGGAGACCTTCCATCCCTTTTCTCGGAGCTGCCTACCAACAACCAAGCCATCACCGCCATTATTGCCAATGCCACAAAAAATTGAAACAGGATACTTTTCAGGATAAAGGCTTTGAAATTTTGAGGTAAATGAAGAACTCGCTCTCTCCATCAAATCGATTGAAGAAATGGGTTCATGCTGTATGGTGTACTGATCAGCTGATCGAATTTGAGAAGAACTTAGAATTTTCATCTTTCTTTAATGTACACATACTTCCTCAGTTAATTATCTATCCACCTCTCCCATTAGTAAATCCAAAGAGCCTACAATGGCGAACAAATCGGCCAACATACATCCTTTACTGATCTCTGGTAGTACGGAGAGATTGCTAAAGCTTGGACCTCTAGCTTTACACCTGAAAGGTTTATCATCTCTTCCATCTGTTCTAAAAAAGAATCCCAATTCTCCTTTTGGGTTTTCAGCTCTTACATAAAAGTCCTGAGCTTTAGGTCTGATTTTCTTCGGCACTAATGCCCTTGGATCAAACTCTTTCGTTCGTTTATGCTCAGTTGTCAACTTCTCCACACATTGCTCTATGATTTTCATTGACTCCCAAATCTCTTGATACCTCACCCAATTTCTATCCCAACAATCACCTACTTCTCCCATTTCTCCTTTTCCAATTGGAACATCAAAGTCAATTTCAGGATACACACTATATCCATCTACTTTCCGCAAATCAAACTTCAGCCCTGATGCTCGCAGCATCGGACCAGTGATTCCGTAATTCACCGCCAAATCAAGAGGAAGCACTCCTACATTCGCAGTTCTTTCAATGAATATTTTGTTTTGAATTAATAGATTCTCTGAGTCTTTCAGCTTAGGTTTTAAATAATCAACAAACTCCTTAGCTCGCTCTTCGAAACCTACAGGAAGGTCATAAAAAAGGCCTCCAACCCAGATGTAGTTATAGAGCATTCGAGCACCGCTTGCCCATTCTAACATTCTTAGGATATGCTCTCTGTCTCTCATCATCCACAAGAAGGGCGTCACTGCACCAATATCCATCCCATAGGTGCCAATAGCCACAAAATGAGAAGCTATCCGATTCAACTCTGATACCAAGACTCTGATATACTCTACTCGTTTTGGAATTTCCTTATCTATACCCAGCATACGTTCTACTCCCATCACAAACCCCCACTCATTGTTCATGGCTGCCACATAGTCCATGCGGTCTGTGTAAGGAATAATCTGCGGATAGGACAATGCCTCTGCATGCTTTTCAAAGCAACGATGTAAATAACCAAGATGTGGAACTACATCTCTCACAATCTCCCCATCAGACACCACTTCCAACCGAAGAACGCCATGTGTTGCAGGATGCTGTGGCCCTACATTGATGATCATTTCTTCCGTCTTTAGGTCGGATTCCTTGTATTTTAAAGGCTCAGATTGATGCAGTGGAGAATTGATAATTGACGTCATTAGAATGAAAAATTGATAATGGAGAATTGAGAATTCATTTCGATGACATTTTTGAGGTTTTAATAATAGCGACTAATATTTTTTTCAATTCAAATGGTTTTTGAATTATCCATTTTAAATTATTTCAGTACTTCACTTTGACATCATGATATTTCTCTTGCTCTACATAATCCTTTTTTAGAGGATAGCCTTCCCAATCATCAGGCAATAAAATTCTTCTTAAATCTGGATGATTATTAAAATGAATTCCTAGTAAATCATAGGCCTCTCTTTCGTGCCAGTCTGCAGTTTTCCAAATATCTGAAACAGTATCAATTGTAGGATTTGCTCTATCCAATTCCACTTTTAACATCAAATGAAGATCAAATGGAATGCTGTATAGAT
>CAYGTD010000148.1:0-8950 GCA_964352725.1 uncultured Roseivirgaceae bacterium | reverse complement strand
CCCCTCTTTTGCCTTTATTTTTGTTGTCCATCTTTTGCTTGTGGAGTGTTATCCTGAGTTTATCAAAGGATGAGCCTGTCGAAACCTGTTCAAATTTATGTCAGAAATTCATCCATTAAAATTCAAAACCATCTTCAAGGAAAAAATTTGGGGAGGGCAAAAAATTAAGACAGTCCTTGGTAAGGATTATGGCGACCTAGATAATTGTGGAGAAACCTGGGAGCTCTCTGGAGTGGAAGGAAATATTTCAGAAGTAACCAATGGCGCTCTTAAAGGTCAAAAGATCACGGAAATAATTAGGAAAGAAAAGGAAAATTTAGTTGGGGAGAAAATCTATCATCAATTTGGAGATGAATTTCCCCTACTTATCAAATTCATAGATGCCGCACAGGATTTGTCAATTCAAGTTCATCCTGATGATGCAATGGCAAAGAAAAGACACAATGGGTTTGGAAAAACCGAGATGTGGTACATACTACAAGCTGATGAAGGAGCATCTCTCATTTCAGGATTTAATAAGAATACCAGCAAAGAAGAGTATCAAGAATATTTTAATTCAGGAAAGCTAACTGAACTGCTTAACCGAGAAGAAGCCAAAAAACATGATGTGTTTTTTCTTCCCGCTGGAAGAGTCCATACTATTGGCGGGGGATTGATGCTAGCAGAAATCCAACAGACATCTGACATCACTTACCGTATTTACGATTTTGACCGTGTAGATAAAGAGGGGAACAAGCGGGAGCTTCATCTAGAAGAAGCTTTAGACGCCATTGATTTCAAACATTATCCAAACTATAAAACACCTTTTATAGATAACAAAAATCAGGCAAATCATATTATTGCAACTCCATTTTTTACCACCAATAAACTGACGTTGGATAGGTCGCTGGATATTGATCGATCAAGTCTTGACTGCTTCAAAATTTATATTGGTGTTGGAGGAAAGGGCAGAATAGCTGGAGAATCCATTGAATTTGGAGAGGTAATGTTGGTGCCAGCTTCTATCAAAAATTATACAATTGAACCTGAAGGCGAACTTGAATTGTTAGAGACCTATATCGAACTGTAATCATCAGAATGTCTAAAAAAACACAATTCATCCATCTAGGACTTAAGGATTACAAGGAAGCTTGGGACTATCAAGAAGAAATCTTTAAGAAAACAGTCGATCAAAAAATTGCCAACAGAAAGCTGCCTGAAGGAGAAGGAACTGAAACAGAAAACTTCCTTCTATTCTGCTATCATCCTCATGTATTCACACTTGGGAAGAGCGGAGATGAAAATCACTTGCTCGCTAACGAATCATTTCTAAAAGAAAAAGAAGCCACTTTTTATAAAATCAATAGAGGTGGGGACATCACCTATCATGGGCCTGGTCAGATCGTTGGGTATCCAATTCTGGATCTGGATCACTTCTTTACAGACATTCATAGGTATTTGAGATTCTTAGAAGAGGCAGTAATTCTTACGCTCAAAGAATATGGTATAGAAGCCGATCGAATTGATGGACTAACAGGTGTCTGGTTAGACTGGAAAGATGAAAAGAAGGCTAGAAAGATATGTGCCTTAGGAGTAAAATCTAGCCGATGGGTGACTATGCATGGGTTCGCATTTAATGTCAATACCGATTTGGAATACTTCAATTATATTATCCCATGCGGGATTCCTGACAAGCAAGTCACCTCTTTGCAAAAAGAGTTAGGGAGGGAATTAGATATGAAAGAAGTAGAAGAAAAACTCAAGAAGAACTTAGCCTCTGTTTTTGAAATGGAGTTGGTCGAGTCAAAGATTTGATAAACCCTGAGCGTCTTTGCGAGCATAGCGATGCAATCTTCAACCTTGAACAACTGAGCGATAACTTATTAATTAAAATCATTTTCATTCTTAGAAATCATTTTTAAGAGTTTCTTGTTAAGAATAAAGATTGCATATCAATCTGAAATTTCATTTATAGCAATTCAATAATTATTTCACGGATTCCGTGTATGTTTAGAATATGATCGGATATCGATTTACCCAATACATTCCTGAGAAGGACCCAGAGAAAAGTGCATTTGACAATTTGCTCAACATCTTTCTGCAATTAATGGTCATTACATCAGGTGATGTAAGTGAAGCGCTAAGCTGGCTTACCAATCTAGACAGAGAGCACAGCATTTCTCCTTCAGATTATGGCATTGGCAACTTCATCGATGACTTGAAGAACAAAGGTTACATAGACGATAAGAATGAGAAGGGTGAATTCAAGATTACTGCAAAAAGTGAGCAATCAATTAGAAAGAATGCACTTGAAGAAATTTTTGGAAAGCTGAAAAAATCTGGAAAAGGGAGTCATAAAACCAACCATACAGGAGCAGGGGATGAGATCACTTCAGATTATCGCGAATTTCAATTTGGAGACTCTATGGAACAGATTGAAATGACTGAAAGCCTAAGAAACGCACAGATCAACCATGGACTAAATGACCTGATGCTTACCGAAGGCGATCTTGAAATAAGAGAAAGAGAATATAAAACTCAGACCTCCACGGTATTGATGATTGACATCAGTCATTCCATGATTCTATACGGAGAAGACAGAATAACACCTGCTAAGAAAGTTGCAATGGCCTTAGCAGAATTGGTTACCAAAAAATATCCTAAAGACACGCTGGATATTATTGTTTTCGGGAATGATTCTTGGCAGATAGAAATTAAAGATTTGCCGTACCTGAGTGTAGGGCCATATCACACAAATACAGTTGCTGGATTAGAATTGGCAATGGATTTGCTCCGAAGAAGAAAAAATAAGAATAAGCAGATTTTCATGATTACCGATGGTAAGCCAACCTGCCTGAAAGAAGGGATAAAATACTATAAAAACAGTTTTGGATTAGATCCCAAAATCTTAAACAGAACACTAAATCTTGCTGCGCAGTGCAGAAGAATCAATGTTCCGATCACGACATTCATGATAGCATCTGATCCATACCTTCAGGAATTTGTAAGGGAATTTACGGAGGTAAACAATGGTAATGCATACTATAGCAGTTTGCAGGGGTTAGGAAATTTGATATTCGAAGACTACAAAAGAAATAGAAGAAAAAACCTTTAAAGGTTACAATACTTAATCCATACGATGAAATACCAAGATTTATCAGCTGATCAAAAATTACAGATTGGCACACTGAGAGGGCTAAAAAAAGCTGGATATGCACCAATGCTTATCAAAGATGAACTCAGAAATAATCTGATCAAGAGTAAAAAAGAAGGCAGGGAGATTTTTGCAGGAATTTGGGGATACGAAGACACAGTGATTCCAGATGTAGAGCGAGCAATACTCTCCCGACACAACATCAACTTCCTTGGACTAAGAGGTCAAGCAAAAACACGTATGGCACGTATGATGACCTTGCTTTTGGATGATTATATTCCTGTCGTGGATGGTTCACCAATGAATGATGATCCGTTACAACCTATCTCTAAATTTGCAAGAGACCTTGTTGGAGAAAAGGGAGATGATACACCTATTTCATGGATGCCTAGAGACGATCGCTACACAGAAAAGCTAGCCACACCAGATGTGACTATTGCAGATTTAATTGGAGACGTGGATCCTATTAAAGCAGCTAGCTTGAAGCTCCCTTACTCAGATGAACGAGTGATTCATTTTGGCTTGGTGCCAAGAGCGCATAGAGGTATTTTCGTGATAAATGAACTTCCGGATTTGCAAGCTAGGATTCAAGTAGCATTGTTCAATATACTTCAAGAAGGTGATATTCAGATTCGAGGATTCAAACTAAGAATGCCTTTGGACGTACAATTTGTATTCACTGCAAATCCTGAAGATTACACCAACAGAGGATCAATCGTAACGCCTCTTAAAGATAGAATTGATAGCCAAATCATCACGCATTATCCATCTTCTATTGAGATAGGCAAAAAGATCACTCATCAAGAAGCTGCTCTAACGGAAGAACAAAAAGAGTCTGTGGAAGTGTTTGACTTAGGTAAAGACTTGATAGAACAAATCGCTATGGAAGCGAGAGAAAGTGAGTACGTAGATGCTAAAAGTGGCGTCTCTGCACGTCTGACTATTTCTGCTTTTGAAAACCTGGTCAGCTCAGCTGAAAGAAGATTACTCAACAGTGGAGAATCTAAAACCAGCATTCGTTTAACTGATTTTATTGGGGTAATTCCGGCTATCACAGGAAAGGTAGAACTGGTTTACGAAGGAGAACAAGAAGGAGCAGGAATTGTCGCTAATAACTTAATTGGGAAAGCCATAAAAAGTCAGTTTCTTCAATACTTCCCCGATCCTGAAAAGGAAAGTAAAAAGGAGAAAGGAAATCTTTATGAGCCCATCAAAGAATGGTTTGAAGAGGGTAATATGATCGATCTAATATTCGACTCTTCAGAAAAAGAATACCAAAAAGAACTCAAATCCATCCCCGGACTAGAGAAATTGGTAGAGAGGTATCAAAAAACACCACATGAAGGATTTAAGTATTTCTTAATGGAGTTTGCTTTATTTGGCTTATCAGAATATAGTGTTTTGAGCAAGCATAAACTAGAAAGAGGGATGCAATTCAAAGACCTACTTTCCAGTATGTTTTCTATGCCTGGTTTGGGAGATGAAGAATGAGGAACATAGCGAAATACTAAAGCTAATTCGGAGAGGAGAATGTGACACTGTTGAATTCAAGCGCAAGACTAATCATCCAGAAAAAATTATCCGTGAAATAGTCGCTTTTGCCAATACTGGTGGAGGGCATTTGTTCATTGGAGTTAGTGATGATGGAAAGCCAATGGGACTCAATTTTCCAGAGGAGGACGAGTTTGTGATGAATAAAGCAATAGCGGATTTGTGTCGACCTGCTCTTGATTTTCAAGTGGATATGATACGATTTAAAGACGGAGTAAAAATTCTTCATTACCAGATTCCTGACAGTACTAGTAAACCTCACTTTGCTTTCCTAGAAAAGAAACATCGATATGGGAAAGCATTTGTCCGAATCGACGATAAGTCTGTGCAGGCGAGTTATGAAATGAGGCAAATATTAGGGAGAAGCAAGAAAGAGCAGTCTGCCATTGTTTTCGAGGAAAGTACACGAGAATTGTTCAAATATTTTGAAACACATAATTCAATCACATTAACTACCTATCGCCAACTCACGGGTATGAATAAACGACTTGCTTCTAACAAGTTAATCTCTCTTGCTTTATCAGGAGCTTTAAAAATCCATCCTAGAGAAGGAGAAGATGTGTTCATTCCTGTTAGATAATTTTCTTGTAATTCCTCCTCTATTACCTTCCATTTTACATACTATTCTCTGATATTACAGGAAGACGATTGCATTTGTAAAATCAAACTTTCTGTATGGCTAAAGCAAATAAAGACAAGAAGATTTTCGTTTTGGACACTTCTGTCATCCTATTCTCGCACGACTCTATTCTCAACTTTGCTGAACATGATATTGGCCTTCCGATCACCGTATTGGAGGAGCTCGATCAATTCAAAAAAGGAAACGACACCAAAAATTTTGAAGCTAGGGAATTCATTCGTTTGCTTGATAAATTGGCCAAAGATCATAGCCTCCAAGATTGGATTCCATTAAATGGAAAAAGCAGAGGAAGTTTCAAAGTGATCATGGATACGGATAGCAAAGTAGATGCTACCAAGGTATTCAACGATGATAAGAATGACCACCGCATACTCAATGCGGCAATGGCCATCAAAGAGCAAGAGAAAAACAGAAATGTCATTCTTGTATCAAAAGACATTAATCTGAGGCTGAAAGCAAAGTCGTTGGAAATAGCATCAGAAGATTACCAAACAGGTAAGATTAAAAATGTCAATCAATTAACTAGGGGGACAACAGAACTAGATGATATTAATTCTGAGCATATAGATGAGCTATTTAAGAATGGAAGTATTGATAGAAAGCAGGTGCTTAAGCGTAAGAAATTTCCTGCCAACAATTACTTCATTCTTAAGAGTGAGAAAAATTCTGTTCTGGGTTACTACAATCCGCAAGATGATTTAATCGAGAAAGTAGACAAGCAAACCGTCTATGGTATCAAGCCAAGAAATGCTGAACAGACCTTTGCTATGCACGCCATGCTCAATCCAAATATCAAACTGGTCACCATCAATGGTGTTGCAGGAACGGGCAAAACATTATTGGCGCTAGCCTCTGCATTGGAACAAAGAAGAAACTTCAAACAAGTGTATCTGGCAAGGCCAATTGTTCCGCTAAGTAATAAAGACATTGGCTACTTACCTGGTGATATTAAATCCAAGTTGAATCCTTACATGGAGCCACTTTGGGACAATTTGAAATACATCCAACACCAGTTCAAGGATAACGACAAGGAGTTTACGAGAATCACAGACATGGTGAATCAGGAGAAACTGATGATTACTCCTTTAGCCTACATTAGAGGAAGAAGTTTATCTAACATTTTCTTCATTGTAGATGAAGCGCAAAACCTTACTCCACATGAAATCAAAACAATCATCACACGAGCTGGAGAAAACACGAAAATCATTTTCACAGGAGATATTTATCAGATTGATACGCCGTACTTGGATTCACAATCCAATGGACTCTCCTATCTGATTGACAGAATAAAGGATCATCCCATGTTCGCGCACATTACGCTTGAGAAAGGAGAACGATCTGAGTTGGCGAATTTGGCCAATGAGTTGTTGTAGTTTGGTGCTGGCTGCAGTCGTTTAGACGTTAGAACGTAAAGAATTATTTTTTTCAATTTGTTAATCGTATTGTATTAGGTTTGGGTGTGAGTCTGGAGGAAAACCCAGGAGGGTATAAATACGATTAAAGACTTTGACATAACCGAAAAGAATCATAAATGATAAAACTCAACGACGTAAGCAAGTTCATAGAATCAAAATTCCAAAGAACGTTTATCCTAAAAGGAGTCAACCTAGAAATAGAAGAAGGAGAATTTGTGAGTATTATGGGGCCATCAGGTTCTGGTAAATCCACACTCCTCAATATCATTGGGATGCTGGATCGTCCGTCAGAAGGAGAATATTACTTCAACGATGAGCCTGTTCATAAGCTGAGAGAAAGAAGAATTTCTCAAATCCATAAAGAATCAATTGGCTTCATATTTCAGGCGTATCATCTGATAGATGAGCTAACTGTTTATGAAAACATTGAAACTCCGCTTATATACAGAGGAATCAAAGGAAAAGAACGAGCAAGTATGATCGCTGAAATGCTAGATCGCTTCAACATGGTTGCTAAAAAAGACCTATTCCCGGAGCAGCTTTCTGGTGGACAGCAGCAGTTAGTAGGAGTGGTAAGAGCCATTATTGGCAAACCAAAATTACTTTTGGCAGATGAACCTACTGGTAATCTTCACTCTGGCCAAGGAGAGCAGGTAATGGACATCTTGAAGCAACTTCACGATGCTGGCATGACCATTATCCAAGTAACGCACAATGAGAAATTTGCTGAATACGGTACCAGAATGGTGAATCTGGAAGATGGTCGTATCATGAAATGATCAACTATAGAATAGGTTGTGAGAAAGAACTATCAACAAGCTATTCTTTTATGCATAACAATCATCATGTATGCATTCTATTTTCAATTCAATGAGACGATTGACTTTGAAAACTGCAAGCTATGTGATGCCAAGCAATACAATAAGCTGTATGATGACTTCAAAACTGATAAGGCTAGCCAAATAGCTTACCCCTTCTATTCGCGACCACTCGTCCCCTTTTTGGCGAGTATCATTCCTGTAAAAAATGTTACGATTGCATTCCATGTCATAAACTTCGTTTTCATTTTATTGAGTGTCTTTACCCTCAAAAAACTTTGGGATCACTTGTCCATCAAGTCATGGATACAATGGATTGGTTTTGGTTGGCTTTTCACACACTGGACGGGAATCATTCGATACAATCTCTTCGATCATCTTACAGTCGATGTGCCATTGTATTTCTTTCAAGGACTTGCGCTACTTCTTTTCTATCAAAAAAAGTATAAATGGTTTTATCTCATCACACCATTGGCTCTTCTTCAGAAGGAGTCTTTTTTGGCTGTTTCTGTCACGTTGTTATTCATCCATATTTGGTTTGAGCGGAAGAAATGGTATGAAGAAGGGAAGCACTTATTATATTCTCTCCTCTTAGGTATAGCTTTTCAAAAAGGCATATTAGCGCTGCTGCCTGATCAGCTAGATCAAAGAAACGCTATGATGGCGATCCTATACCATGGGAAACTAGCGCTAAATGACCCTTCTCGTTTTATTCGGTGGTTTGCAGCTTTTGGAAGCAGTTTTGGAGTAATACCATTCATTATTCTTTTCAAAATAAGGTCAATGAATATAAAGGACTCAAAAGAGCTAACGCTCCTCATATTTAGTATCATGTATTGCTGTTTTGGTCTTTTGGCAGGTGAGGATATGACGAGAATTCTGTTTTTAGGATTTCCCTTCATCATGACGATATCGCTTCTTTTTTTTCAGGATCAATTAAAGTGGTTGTTAATCTTAGCTCTTGTTTTAAGTGTTCCTTCACTTCATCTTTATCCTTTTCCTGTAGATAACAAATGGGGTGTTGATTACGCGTCATTAGATTTTGTGTATAAATGGGCTAGCTACTACTTAATTGCTATGCTCCTATTCTTTGGGGTATTTCTAATGTCGAAGAGGGAACAAAAAAATTGTAACCATTCTTAACATCCCCAGTATTTCCTATATCAATCAAATACGTTGATTGCATTTGATAACAATCATTAACAGCAATTAACATTTGTATTGATAAAATTTGAGGTGATGATGCAACTTTTTGATATATGTCATCATCTTTAGGACAAAGGTTAGGTTTTCAAAAAAGAAGGACGGACGCTCATTTAGATTGTTTAAAATAGATAGGACTAGAAAAATGCAACCCAAGTTTAATAAACTCATCACACTACTTTTGCTACTC
>CAYGTD010000147.1:0-8956 GCA_964352725.1 uncultured Roseivirgaceae bacterium | reverse complement strand
TCAAGAGTGACATGGTCTGCTGAAGTAGAACTTGACCCCATAGATTACGATGATGAGGAGGGGTATTATATTGTTTGGGAGAGATGTTGTAGAAATTCAGTCATTAAAAATATTATTGCCCCATCGAATGCCGGCATGAAATACACGCTGGAGTTTCCTCCACTGATGAGGAACGGGGAAATCTTTAGAAATTCTTCTCCAGTTTTATTCAAACCATTGAGTGATTATGCGTGCATCAATCAACTGTACTATGTAGAGTTTACAGGTACGGACCCAGATGGAGATTCTCTTGTTTATAGCCTCGTGACACCCTTAAATAGCTCAGTAGGGGGAGAGGCCGTGCCCACCCCACAGCCAAAACCTCATTTTGGAGTTGTTTTTAGAAGTGGATATTCGGAGACAAACATGATTCCAGGTACCTCACCTCTCAAAATTAGTGGCAAAGGTTTGTTAACGGTGAAGCCAAGTGAGACAGGCCTATTTGTTTTTTCCGTTTTAGTAGAAGAATACAGAGATGAGGAAAAAATTGGTGAAGTAAGAAGAGATTTTCAGATGCTGGTTGTAGATGGATGCTCACCTCCTGATCCTCCAGTGGTGGACGTGGATATACCAGATGATGCTGGCTTCAATCCAAGAACTGACATATTGACTTACACTGTAGGGGACACTGAAAAGTGTTTTGATTTCCTGATTGCCAATATTACTCCCGGTGAAACGATAACGCTACGAGCCGAAGGGGTCAATTTTGACGAGAGTTTAAATGATATCTTCACTTTAAATCAGATTCCAGTTGGAGAAACCGATAATGAACTGAGAATTGAGGTTTGTATTCCTGACTGCCCACCTGTACGTAATGCTCCATTTATTTTGGATTTGATTGCTGGTGATGACGCTTGTCCATTGCCACAGTTAGACACACTCAGACTAATGATTAATGTGCAACCACCGCCAAATGAATTTCCTGTGCCAGCCACCTCCAATAAATCAATTGCCATAAATGAGGATGATAATTATACCGAATTAATCAATGCAACAGATTTTGATGGAGATGAAATGAGTATGAGTCTCTACGTTGAAGGTTTGGAGGATCCAACTGTATATGGTTTTGATTTAAATATTATTAGTAGTAGTCCCGGAAATATAGAGGGAGAGTTTGTTTGGGATACAGATTGTCTGATCTATGATTTTTCAGAATTTCAGAATTTTAAAGTGGGAATTCTTATTGATGATAGCGATGAATGCTCGGTACCCAATCCAGACACATTGTATATAAACTCAACAGTGATTTTGCCACCGAATACTAAACCTGACATTACCACTGATCAGCTAATTCCATCCTCCATTAATTTAGGAACACAGCTTAATTTTAATGTAGAAGCTGAGGATACAGATGGAGATGATGTGTCACTCATTTTCGTTGGTGGAGGATTCAACCCAGCATCTTATAACATGGAGTTTAATCCTGTTTCGGGAGGCTCAAATGTGAATTCAGATTTCACGTGGGATCTTAGTTGCAATGCAAACCTATATGAGGATGGGCAACAATTTGAGTTGCTATTTATCGCGGATGATGATGATAAATGCAAGACAAAAAATTTCGATACCCTTAGACAGGTGGTAACGGTTAATTACCCGCCAAATAGCAAACCAGAATTTGAAGAAATACCAAGAAGACAAGTTTTAAGAGTCAATGAGTCAGTTGAAATTGACATTGAAGCATTTGATTTTGATTCCGACGATGAGATAACAATGGCTTTCGCCGAAGGAATAAGAACGCCTGCGTCTCAGAGTTTAAGATTTGAACCAGTGGTAGGCAAAGGTCGATTAAGGTCTGTTTTGGAATGGAGACCGGAATGCTCACTGCTAAGAATTGGCGAGACATCTAAGTTAATTGATATTGTACTCCAAGTAACAGACAATGCTTGTCCCATTAGCAACATTGATACACTTAAACTAACTTTTGAAATAATAGACGATGCGGAACGACAAAAGTCGTTTCTTCCTCCAAATGTATTCACTCCAAATGGTGACCAATTAAACGATACGTTCCAGCTAAGTGGTAATCCGGATGTTAATCAAAATCTACCACCTGACAATTGTGACAACACTTTCTTATATATCGACATAAATAATAGAGCGGGTAGTTCCGTATTTAGATCCGAAAGTCGAGATTTTGTTTGGACAGGTGGGCAATTTCCAGCTGGAGTATATTACTACGTAATTAAATACACCAACTCAGAATTCAAGGGTTACATACACTTGATGAGGTAATATTTTAGTGGCACTTGAAGTAATCAAATGGCTCAAGACAATCCTTACATCGGTAGAGAGACTTACAAGCAGTAGAGCCAAATTGACTTAATAATTCAGTATTATGAGATTCACATTGGGGACAAGCAATATCCTCTGGATTAGATGGGTTAGGGGGAGCTATTCCGTACTCTTTCAGCTTTTCCTTACCTGATTCTGTCATCCATTCGGTAGTCCAGGCAGGAGAGAGTACAGTCGTAATTTTGAAATTATTGATTCCCTCTTTCTTCAGAGCATTGTTGATGTCTTTCTCAATCTCCAGCATGGCAGGGCAGCCAGAATAAGTAGGAGTGATGATCACTTCAATATGCTCATTCTTGATTTTCACATCTCTGACAATTCCTAAGTCCATAATGGAAATGACTGGAATTTCTGGATCAGTTACTGTGCTTAGTAATTGGTTAATTTGTGAAATAGTTAATTGGTTTTCTGATTTATTCATCTGCATATATTTTGTCCACTAATTAACTAATCCACCATTCAACAAAACACCAAACTACCACTCATTTCCAGGATATGCTCTCTGCAAAAATTGAAGATCTGATAAGATATATCCAAGATGCTCCGAGTGCTTACCGTCTTTTCCTCCAGCATGGGCGTAGGTGCTTTCTGGGACGGAAAGTGTAGCTTCTTCTAACACTTCTTTGATTTTAGCATCTCTCTTTGTTTTCAGAGCTTCTAGATTAATTCCATAACCAGCTTTCAGTGCTTCTAGCTCTGTTTCATTAGGAACTGTTAACTCACCAGCATAAGACCATAGAGAATCAACAGCCTCTTCCATTTTATTATGGCTTTCTTCTGTTCCATCCCCCAATCTAATCACCCAATCACCACTCCACTTGATATGATAGAGTGATTCCTTGTGAGACTTGGCTGCAATAGCGGCAAGTCTTTCATCAGAGCTATTCATTAAAGCTTCATAGAAATAGCAGCTATACGTGTCGTATAAAAATTGTCTGAAAATTGTCTGTGCGAAATCCCCGTTTGGCTGCTCTACTAACAATACGTTTCTATACCCCCACGCATCTCTTAAGTAGGCTATGTCATCTTCCGACTTTCCTTCTCCTTGTATTTCTGCTGCATATTGATACCACATCCTTGCCTGACCAATGAGGTCAAGTCCAATGTTAGTCATGGCAATGTCTTGCTCAAGAATGGGTCCGTGCCCACACCACTCAGCTAGTCTCTGACCAAGAATCAGGCAGTTGTCAGCTTGCTGTAAGGTAAAATTGTATAGATGTTGATTCATCTGTTTTGTTTTCTTCTTCTTTGCTTAGAAAAAATTATTATGACTACTGTTGCTATAATCAGTATTGGAAACATTTACATATGTTTCACTTCATCCGGCAACTCATAAAAAGTGGGATGACGATAAACTTTATCCCTGGCAGGCTCATACATAGGATCAGAGTCATCTGGATCAGAGGCAGTTATGTGTTCTGATTTCACTACCCAGATACTCACACCTTCATTTCTTCTAGTGTACACATCTCTAGCATTTTGAATCGCCATTTCTTCATCAGAAGCATGCAGACTACCCACATGCTTATGATTCAGTCCAGCTTTACTTCGTATAAATATTTCCCAAAGGGGCCAATTTTTCATATCTGTTTGGTTAAATGGTTGAATAGTTAATTAGTGGATTGGTAAAGTATTTAACTAACAATCTACTAATCCACCAAGATCAACCTTCTTCTTTCCTTTTCTTCAAATAACTAATATAACCGTTCAACATTTTTATCAATTCTTCATATTGAACATTGTGTGAAGCGAAAGTCGTCTCATCAATGTATCCTTCATCCAATGCTACTGTCAAATGATCATATGTTTCAATTAAACTTCCTCTTGCAGTTCTGCAAAACTGAATGTTTTCTTGAAAGTGAAATCGCCCATGACCTTCAGCAATGTTGGCTGAAACTGATCTGGATGACCTTACTATCTGATCAACAAGTTTAAATTTTTCCTCTTTAGGAAAAGCTGTTGAAAGCTTTGAAATTTCATTCCGAAAGACTCTCGCCTTCTTCCAAACTTCCAAATCTGAAATACTATGCCCCACTAATTAACTATTTAACCAATTAACTAGCTAAGCAGCCTGCTGCTTTCTTTTAGCTTTCTTCTCAGCATAAGCAGCTGCAGCATCTCTTACCCAAGCACCTTCATCGTATGCTTTATTCCTAGCATCAATTCGTTGTTTATTGCAAGGTCCATTTCCTTTAATCACATTGAAGAATTCCTCCCAGTTAATTGCGCCGAATTCATGCTGACCTTTTTCTTCATCCCATTTCAAATCTGGATCTGGTATAGTCAATCCCAATAAATCTGCCTGAGGTTTACTCACATCAACAAACTTCTGACGAAGCTCATCATTGGTAAATCGCTTAATTCCCCATCTCATTGACTGCTCCGTATGAGTAGAAGCTTCATCAGGAGGGCCAAACATCATCAATGCAGGCCACCACCATCTATTGAGCGCATCTTGCGCCATTTTCTTTTGCTCTTCCGATCCTTTGCAAAGAGTCAACATTATTTCAAATCCCTGACGCTGGTGGAAGGACTCCTCCTTACATACACGCACCATAGCTCTAGCGTATGGTCCATAAGAAGCTCTACAAAGAGGTACTTGGTTCATGATGGCGGCACCATCTACCAGCCAACCTATGGCACCCATATCTGCCCAAGAAAGGGTAGGATAATTGAAGATACTCGAGTATTTAGCTTTACCAGAATGTAAATCTTGAAGTAATTGATCTCTTTCCACGCCTAGCGTTTCACATGCACTATATAAGTATAATCCGTGCCCAGCTTCATCCTGCACCTTTGCCAAAGCTGCAGCTTTTCTTCTCAATGAAGGCGCACGTGTAATCCAATTTGCCTCAGGTAACATTCCTACAATCTCTGAGTGTGCATGCTGTGAAATTTGACGTATTAATGTCTTTCGATAATTCTCCGGCATCCAGTCTTTCGGCTCTATGCGAATGTCCTTATCTATTTTTTCGTTGAAGCGATCTTCTAGACTTTTTATATCCATCTTTTTAGACTTTGTTTCAAAGTTAGTTAAATACCCGTTTAGTTAAATAGTAACTAGTTGAATAGTGAAATGGTTTGGGTTTGGTGAGAATGTTTTAATTCCTGCTTAAGCCCTGATTTGAGCTTCACAAACCGTGCATCCATCATATCAGCTCTTGCTTTCCATCAATGAAATAGATGATATAAGTCATATCAAAAGCTGGGCATAGTCATAATAGGTAGTATTAGGTGGGTCTACTTTAGCACTTCTAAAGACGATAAAGACTATGAAAATTTTGTTTACCATACTACTACTTGCAAGCGGCATTTTTGGTCAAGGACTAAAACTGGTCACTTCTGAAAGTAAACTTTTAATAGCAGGAACATCCACCATTCACGATTGGGAATCGGTGGTTGAGACGTATTCCATTACAGGAAACATTCAAGACGAAAATCTCACCGATGTGAATGTAATAGTGAAGTCTAAATCCATAAAGAGTGGAAAGTCTATCATGGATGATAAGACCTATGAAGCACTTAGGTCAAATAAATTCTCAGATATCATTTTTAAAGCAGAATCTCTTTCAATAAAAGAGAACAAAATATCCGGATTAGGAACACTTGAGATTGCTGGTGTATCCAAACAAAAGGAACTCGAAGCAATCATTACCAATCAAACAGCAACTGAACTTAAGGTGAAAGGAACTGTCAAAATTAGAATGTCAGAATTTGGCATTGAACCTCCAACGGCCATGTTTGGAAGCATAAAAACAGGCGATGAAATTTTCATCACGTACGAATTAATGTTTAAAAAGTAAAAATTATCAATTATGAAAACCCAATTTCTAAAACTATCACTTTTATCTTTTATCATGCTGGTTGGCACTATGGTGTCATATGCCCAATTACCTTCTATTCAGTACTATAGGTACAATGATCAAAGAGGGGTGAATGTCTTTGAGACAAGTAAAGAAGACACAGTAAAATACGAAGGATTAAAAGTTCGTGTGGGTGGTGATTTCGCCATGATTTTTCAAGGCATTTCTCAATCCAATGATGCAGGCTTGGTAGATGGTGCTGGTGATCCTCTTGACTTTATAGAGCTTGCAAACAATATGACACTGCCAACAGCTAACCTAAACTTTGACGTTCAGTTAGAAGATGGAGTACGAATGCACTTGAGAACCTATTTATCGTCTAGGCATCATCCTGAAGCATATGTCAAAGGAGGATACATGCAAGTAGATAAATTGGACTTTGTGAGCCCTGGCTTCTTAAGCGGACTGATGGATATAGCGACTATTCGTGTGGGTATGGATGAGATTAACTACGGTGATACACACTTTAGAAGATCTGACAATGCTCGAGCAATGTTTAACCCATTTGTTGGTAACTATATCATGGATGCGTTTACCACAGAGCCATTTATTGAAGTAGCTATTAAGAGTAATGGAATAATTGGTATGTTAGCACTATCCAATGGTCGATTAAATCAAAGTCCTACTCCTGGTGATGATGGACGCGTACTATATGGTAAACTTGGTTACGATAGCCAGGTGAATGACGACCTTAGAATAAGACTAACAGGCTCATTCTACAGCAGTAGTGACGCGGGTACCAGAGATTACCTATACAATGGTGATAGAGCTGGTGGTAGATATTATGAAGTATTGGGTGATGTAACTAATGGATCAAGTGATTTTGCACCTCGTTTTAATCCTGGATATAGTAGAGATCGAGTAAACTCAACAGGATATCAAACTGCGTTTCAAATCAATCCATTTGTTAAATTCCAAGGGGTAGAGTTTTTTGGAGTATTTGAAAAATCTAGCAATGGTAATGGCGATGTTGGCGGAGAATTCTCTCAGTTAGGTGCCGAACTTCTTTATCGATTCGGTGGGAAAGAACAACTTTATGTAGGTGGAAGATTTAACTCTGTAAAAGGAGAAGAAACATCTGCAAGTGCTACTAAAGAGATTACGCGAACAAACTTTGGATTTGGCTGGTTCATGTCTAAGAACGTAATGTTAAAAACGGAGTATGTGACAAGCAAATACGAAGGTGATGGATTCTTAGGAACATCACTTCAAGGTGCTGAGTTTGACGGAATCGTAATTGAAGCTGCAATTAGTTTCTAAGACTACTTTAAATATTAATGGAAAAGAGCCACTCAGCGATGAGTGGCTCTTTCTTGTTATCAAAATAGATAGAGGAGTCGCTGAAAAGTGACTCCTTTTTTTTGTTGAAATTATTTCTCTTCACTAGATACAGAAATCAGTATTTCAAAGTTGACGTCTAGTTTGTCTGTTACCTGAATCATTCCAAAAAATTTGGAAGGGGGAGTTATTCCAAAATCAGTCATTTTGAGTGATTGCTTTCCCGATAACGACAACAAGCTTTCGGAGTAATTAATCACCTCTCCATTTTTAATTTCATAATCCACTTCTTTGCCAGAGAGCGTGATGGAGACATTGGAAGATACTCGCAACCGCTCTATTTCTGTATTGTCCTTATGAATTTGAATATCGTTGATCTTAAGAAATAGTTTAGGATATTCATCGGCATTAAGTGTAGAATGCAAGTCTTTGTTCATTGCTGCTATTTCACATTTAAAATCCGATATCTGATATTTCAACATAAGCCCCTCAAAAAGAATGGTTCCTTCAGACCAGGTACTAGAAATGATGATGGGATCTGATGAATTGATTTGTTTCAACCCACATTTAAATTGATTAACATTTGTTTCGCCATTGATAAAAAAATCACTAGCCATGATGGTCACTTCTTGTTGTTTGGATTGAGAATAGGCACAAAGAGTAACGAACAAGAGGGCGATTTGAAAAATTTGTTTCAAGTTGTTTTTGTTTAAATCCTAAATATAACTCCAATTGATTTTTTATGATAATCATTGGCACACCTGATGAATATCATTAAATTCTTTTGTTGCTTAAGGTTGATTTGCGTCAAATTAAAAAAGTCGAATGGGAAATCTCGTTTCATCTGCTGCAGAAGCAGTATTACATATTAAGTCTGGTCACAATCTATTTATTCATACAGCCGCAGCAGCGCCACAATCTCTTGTTAATGCATTGGTTGAAAGGGCCGATGAATTGAAGGATATAAAAATATATCAAATGCATACGGACGGAGATGCGCCTTATACCAATGCAAAATTGAAAGATATTTTCCATGTCAATGCGCTCTTTATTGGAGCCAATACCCGTCAGGCTATCCATGAAGGTCATGCAGATTTTATTCCAAGCTTTTTTAGTGAAGTCCCTTTAATGTTTAGAAGGGGAGTTTTACCTTTAGATGTGGCGCTTATTCAAGTTTCTACCCCGGATAAACATGGATTTTGTTCATTAGGAATTTCTGTAGATACTACGAAAGCTGCGGTTGAATCAGCGTCAATTGTAATAGCTCAGATTAACCCAAAAATGCCAAGAACCCATGGAGATGGACTCATCCATATTAGCACGTTCGATGCTTACATTGAGGAGGAAACAGAAATCCATGAGGCTCATGTGAAAAACCTATCAGAGGAGGAAAAACTTATCGGAAAATTTGTGTCTGAAATAGTTGAAGATCGCGCTACACTTCAAACTGGAAATGGTGCAAATCCTGACGCACTTTTGGCTAA
>CAYGTD010000146.1:0-8966 GCA_964352725.1 uncultured Roseivirgaceae bacterium | reverse complement strand
GTATTGATAGTAGAGGTAGGAAAGTTTACTACCCATTTAGGAGGTAACAAAAAAGGCATTCAAAACTTTGAATGCCTTTTTTTCGCTTATCTAGTTAAAATTAAGCTGTTCTCATTTTCAATTTCTTTTTTAATTCATCTACTGAGTATCTGAATTTAGAATCAGTGTCAATCATGTCGTTAACAGACTGCAATGCATGAATAACCGTACTGTGATCTCTTCCTCCAAAGTGATATCCAATTGATTTCAAAGAATGATTTGTATAATCTTTGGAGAAGTACATCGCCACTTGTCGGGCAATTACAATTTCCTTTTTACGAGTTTTTGCCTTTAAATCTTCTTGATCAATATGGAAGTAATCAGAAACTGTTTTCTGGATATAATCGATTCCAACTTCAGAATCAATCTCTTTAACTATGTTTTTAAGCACTCTCTTCGCCAGCTCTAAATCTACATCCACTCTTGTAAGAGAAGCATGAGCAATTAGAGAGATAATTACTCCTTCGAGCTCTCGAATGTTCGTATCTACTGTATAAGCAATATATTCAATTACCTCTTCAGGAATATAAATTCCATCCTCCTGAATCTTGGTCTGAATGATGGCCATTCGTGTTTCAAAAGCTGGCTGCAATAAATCAGCCGTCAATCCCCACTTGAATCTTGAAACCAATCTTTCTTGCAATCCCTTTAAATCTTTAGGAGCACAGTCACTAGTCATAATGATCTGCTTCCCTGCTTGATGTAAGTGATTAAAAATATGAAAAAATATTTCCTGTGTTTTCTCCTTATCTCTCAAAAACTGAACATCATCCAAAATCAAAACATCTACTTCTCTGTAGTAAGAAATAAAACTTTGAACATTATTATTCTTCAGTGAATCTATGAATTGATTAGTAAATTTTTCAGAAGCTACGTAGACTATCTTTCTACTACTATCTTCTTGCCTTATTTGATTTCCTATGGCTTGTACCAAGTGAGTCTTTCCAAGTCCTACACCTCCATAAAGCATTAATGGATTAAAAGAGGTTATACCTGGTTTCTTTGCTACAGCATATCCTGCAGAACGAGCTAATCTATTACAATCACCCTCAATAAAATTATCAAAAAGGTATGTTGGATTTAAACTATTTTTAATAGCCAAATCATCTATAAAACCAAGATCAACAGCCTTTACCTTCAAGTTTTCTCTGTCTTTTAAACTATTATTTTTAGATGAGGATACCACCATTTTTCCTTCATCTTCATTCTTCATCACAACAGAATATTCCAATCTTGCACCGGCTCCCATCTCTCTGGCGATAGACTCTTTCAATATGGAGACATAATTTTCTTCCAACCACTCGTAGAAAAACTGACTAGGAACTTGAATTGTAAGGACTTTACCTTCTGTCTTTAAGGGCTTTACAGGCTTGAACCATGTAGTGAAACTTTGGTTCGGAATGCGTTCCTTAATGTAATCAAGACAGTTTTTCCATACAATTTCATGCATTTGAATTGAGCGTTTAAAGTGGTTTATGTCGGCTTAAGGTGACCCTTCTAAATAGAATGGGGATCAAATATGAGTCAAATAATTTTCTAAAAAAAATGACTTTTATTCTTGATTTTTTCAAAAGGATTCATATTCATCTCAGAGGGTGTTTTCTGATTTATTTACTTTGAAAAATGCAATTTTTCTTAACGTAGTATTTCTGTCCTATTTTCGTACAAATAATACAAAAATTCAAAGATTTGAAAAAATTAGACCTTTCAGTATTTCCAGAAGTCTCTAAAAAAGAATGGGAATTTTTGGCTCAGAAACAACTCAAAGGAGAAGATGCAAATGAATCTCTTAAATGGGCACCATTTGATGGCTTTCCTATGCTCCCCTACTATGAATTATCTGACTTACAAGGACTTGAAAGTCAAGTTAGCTTTTTCAAATCACTTCCAAGTCACCAATGGAAGCTTTATCAAGAGGTGTATGTTAAAAATGAAAATGAAGCTAACAAAAAAGCGATTGATGCATTAATGGGAGGATGCGATGGAATCATTTTCAATATTGATACATCTTTCGATTCAAAAGAATTGTTAAGCGGAATCAACTCGGAAATCTGTGATCTATCATTTATCAATTTGACTAATCGTCAATTGCCTGTCCCTGAGGGAAGGAATGTTATGCTAAGTGAGAATTGTATTTTCCAATCTAAAAATATTTCCACGCCCCTAGAGCAGATCATAGAGTTTGTTTCCTCACCGAAACAAGGCTATTTCTACAGAACTTCGTTCACTGATTTTTTTTTAGAGATAGCAGCTCTTAGAGCATTAAGATTTTTGCTAAATAAAAGGCTAAATAATTCAACAGCAAAGATTCATACTCACGTCCCTTCTCACGATAATGAGGATCATCAATGGTTCCTAAATACCACAGCTGGGCTTGCTAGTATTCTCGGAGGTTCGAACTCCATTTCATTTAATACTGGCATAGGTGATGAACGTATTTCAAGAAATACAGGAAATCTAATTAGGGAAGAAAGCGGAATTGAAAGCTACCAAGATCAATGTGGAGGCTCTTACTACATTGAAGTGTTAACTAGTAAATTGATTGAACAAGCGCTGGAAAAAACAAATATATGAGTGAAAAGAAACATATTCAAGCTGGTTTTTCAGCAGGGCAAGCTCCATTTCTTCGTGGGCCTTATGCCACTATGTATGCATCTCGTCCGTGGACCATACGCCAATATGCTGGTTTCAGCACAGCAGAAGAATCCAATGCTTTCTACAGAAGAAATCTTGCCGCAGGACAAAAGGGTCTTTCAGTTGCTTTTGACTTAGCCACTCATAGAGGATATGATAGTGACAATGCCAGAGTAAAGGGAGATGTAGGAAAGGCAGGCGTAGCAATCGATTCAGTGGAAGACATGAAAATACTATTTGATCAAATTCCACTTGATGAAATGTCTGTATCCATGACCATGAATGGAGCCGTGATTCCTATTTTAGCATTCTACATAGTTGCTGCAGAAGAACAAGGGGTTAGTCCTGATAAGCTATCAGGCACTATTCAAAATGATATCTTGAAGGAGTTTATGGTTAGAAATACTTACATCTATCCTCCAGCTCATTCCATGAGAATTATTGCCGACATCTTTAAATACACTTCAGAGAAAATGCCGAAATACAACTCCATAAGTATTAGTGGCTATCACATGCATGAAGCAGGCGCCACTGCAGAAGTTGAATTGGCATTTACCCTTGCGGATGGTTTAGAGTATGTAAGAAAAGGAATAGAAGCAGGGATTGATATCGATTCTTTTGCTCCTCGTCTGTCATTTTTCTGGGGGATTGGAATGAACTTCTTCAAAGAGATTGCTAAAATGAGAGCTGCTAGAGTTTTGTGGGCAAGAATAATTAAGGATTTCGATCCCAAAAGTGAAAAATCAATGGCTTTGAGAACTCATAGTCAAACATCTGGCTATAGTCTAACCGCACAAGACCCATATAACAATGTAGCTAGAACAACAATAGAAGCAATGTCTGCTGTATTAGGAGGGACTCAATCACTTCATACAAATGCACTAGATGAGGCAATTGCTTTACCAACAGATTTCTCAGCTAAAATTGCTCGAAATACACAAATCTATCTTCAGAGGGAAACCAATATCACCAAAGTCGTAGATCCATTAGGCGGTTCTCTATACTTAGAAAATCTTACTGAAGATCTTATCAACAAAAGCTGGAAGATCATTCAGGAAGTAGAAGAAATGGGAGGTATGTCAAAAGCTATTGAAGAAGGATATCCAAAAATGAGGATTGAAGAAGATGCTGCCATAAAGCAAGCTCGAATTGATTCAGGAGATGAAGCCATAATTGGAGTTAATAAATTTATAACTGATGAAAAAACAGAAATAGAATTGTTGCAAGTGGACAATGTAGAAGTAAGGAGAAAACAAATAGAGCGACTTGATAGGATCAGAAATAAGAGAAACGAAAACAATGTTCAACATAGTCTGATAGCTATTGAAAACGGCGCTAAAGAAAACGGAAATTTATTGGAGTTAGCGATTGAAGCTGCCAGAAATAGAGCTACTCTAGGAGAAATTTCTGATGCAATGGAAAAAGTTTTTGGTAGATTTCAGGCCACAAATAGAACTATCTCAGGCGTGTACTCATCCGCAATTAAAAACAACGAAGACTTTAAAAAGGCACAAGAGCTTTCTGATAAATTTGAAGAGTTTGACGGAAGAAGACCAAGAATTATGATCGCTAAAATGGGACAAGATGGTCATGATCGAGGTGCCAAAGTGATTGCTACCTCTTTTGCGGATCTTGGCTTTGATGTAGACATTGGACCTTTATTTCAAACTCCTGAGGAAGTCGCCAAGCAAGCCATAGAAAATGACGTACATATTGTAGGCGCTTCTTCACTTGCCGGAGGACACAAAACACTCATTCCAGAACTCATAGAAGAATTAAGAAAGATCGGCAGAGGAGATATACTGGTGGTGGCTGGTGGAATCATACCAGAGCAAGATCATGACGAGCTCTACAGCAAAGGGGTCGCGGATATATTCGGGCCTGGTACTATTATATCTAAAGCTGCTATCAAAATTCTTAACAAATTGATGATCATTGAATCCTAGCAATTCAATATCTTTATACATTCGGAAAATCCTAAATAAAATGAAATATTTACAATTCACCCTTGTTTGTTTAATTCTATCAGCGAGTACATCAGCAACAGGTCAGTACTTAAAGAAAATAGAAAAAGCAGAAGAGAGCTATGAAGTTGGAGACTACTCCAAAGCGCGAAAGCATATTCTTAAAATGAAGAAAAAGGCTGGGAAGAAGCTTGGATTTGCCAATCCTTACAGTGCCATCGGTTTGATTAAGGAAGCCAAAATTAACGTTGGACTTGGCGAACTTGTGAGTGTCATGGAACCCTTAGAAGCAGGCATTCAAATGAGTGAAGATGTGAATGGTGCTGAATCTGCTGAGCATGGCTTCATTTTAATGGAAGCTGCTGGTGTTCTGGTAGAGTACGAAAACTATCGACTGGCTGGCGAATATATCGATCAAGCGACAAAAGCTTTTGAAATTTCTGGATCTCTCATTGAAGATATTCAAGCCAATTTAGATGTAATAAGAGCCCAAGTTCTTATTGGAAAAGGATTTTATAGAGATGCTATTGCTCTAGTGAATAAACAAACAGACTACTACCTTAAAAGAGCTCTTTCGGAAGATGGAAGTAGAAATGAGCAATTAGAAAGAAAGGAAGAATTTGCAAAGATGATGATTGTAAAAGCAAACTCCTTCAGGCATATGGGTAACTATAACTCTGCAGATTCTGCATTCATATTCAACCTTCAATGGGTTGATGACAACATGAAGAAGAGTCACTTACTTTACTCAAAAAATGTGTTCTTAAATGCTAAACTCCTTGAAGAAAATGGATTATCTATTGATGCTCAGGCAAAACTCTATGAGGATGACTACGTCTGGGCAATTAGGAAATATTAGTTTTCGCATAATACTGTTATGACCATGCAAGCCAATTTGATGAGAGCATATTTCATGAATGGGCAAAGAGGAAAATTAAAGATCACTTTAGGCGACTTTAAGAAGTCACTTAAAGAATTTGACCGAACAAGTATTTTCAATTTATCTGAAGATAAAATGGGTTTCAGTTTTGATTTAGCAAACCAAAATGTAAGAAAACTAGAAGATGAGGTAAACAAAATGCTCGCTAGTCCAGCTATTCCTGAATTCCATCAGGAAAGAATTGACTTACTTGAGCTTGCAAAGAAAGTAGCATTACTTTCTGGTGAGCATAAAAATACAGAAAGCTACGATAATGAAATTTTAAAGCAAAAAGATTTTTTACTTGGCAATGACGCTCCATCTTATCACCTAACCAAAGTAAAATTAGCTAACCATTATGTCGATTTTACCGACAAGTTCACTGAAGCTAAGCAAACCTACGATGATAGCTGGCACGCCATAGTAGAGCCAGAAATCACAACAGGTCATGTAGACTACCTTGATATCATGAACCACCTTGCTCGATATTATCAAGAGTCTGATAATTACGCTAAAGCCTCAGAAATTCTTGACGATGCACTGCTAGCATCTAGAGTAAAGTATGACGATAAAGACATTGAGTACGGAAAAGAGCTTGTGAAAATTGCTGATCTTCAAATCAATATTGGCCAATATGAAAAAGCAACCGAGAATATTGATAATGCGATTGAAATAATTGATGATAGTAAGATAGATGGCTCAAAAACATCTCTAGCTGCTGCTTATATCACCAAGGCAAAACTATCTGCTATCAAAGGTGAATATGATCAAGCAGAGGATTTAATATATGATTCAGATAACCTAAGAGCTAAAGGGCAGCTTACCACAGAATCAACAAATTTGGATTATGAAGATGATTTAGGAGGACTCTATCTCAATATTGGTCGATACGCAGATGCGCAAGACTTACTTTCAACTTCACTGAAAGAAAAAACAAAGCAGTTTGGAAACGTAAGTCGTCACCTTAACAAGCCTTTGGTGCTAAACGCAAGACTTAATCTTATTAAAGGAGATTATACTCAGGCTGAACAAATGGCCAGACGGGCCAATACACTTTCCATTAGCATATTTGGTGATGCATCTTCCAAAGTAGTACCGTCCATGTTAGAATTGGCCGATGTGTATACTACTATCGGCGATTATGATAAAGCTGAGTCGCTACTAAAAAATGCGATTAGAATTCAAAAAAACACTTTTGGTGATGAGCATGTGGATGTGGCAAAATCCACTTCTAAGCTAGCATTAGTCTACTTTTTTCAGGAAAAACCTTTAACAACTGTTCTCCCATTATTTGTAGAAGCGGAAACTATTATTGGTAAAAAATTGGGTTCCAATAACCCTACCTACGCCGAAATATTAAAGAACACAGCCGTCGTTTATATCGCTTCTTCAGAATATTCATTGGCATTTTCCTACTTAAATCAAGCCGAGGCTATTTGGTCTAAGAAACTCGGTAAAAGGAACAACATAAATGCAGCTACAACTCAAGTTTTAAAAGGTGATATATACTATCGTCAAAGAAATTACACGGAAGCAGAAAAGTATTATGAAGATGCTAGAAAGCAATATTCAAGAGTATTTAGTAATACCCATCCAGAATTTGTGAAAGTTCAATCCAAGCTGAGTAAAACCTATTTCATGCAAGAGCGATACAAAGACTCACAAGATGAGATGGAGGAAGTGCTTGCGAATTATAAGAATTTCATTGAGGAGTACTTTCCTGCCTTGAGTGAAAGAGAAAAAGCAAAATTTTGGAATACCATTAAAGCAGACTATGAATTCTATAATACCCTAATTGTAAGTAGAAGTAGGAGCACTCGCTACATCGGAGAGCTTTACAACAATGCCTTGTTGACTAAAGCACTCTTGCTTAATTCTTCCATTAAAGTTCGCCAACGGATAATGAGTAGTAATGACGCTGACCTAATCACTATGTATACAAAGTGGATTGAAGAGAAAGAGTTACTCACCGCAGCACTGTCGATGAGTACACAAGACTTAGCAAGTAATGGAATAAACCCACAAGAGTTATCAAACAGCATTGAACAGCTTGAAAAAGAAATAAGTTTAAAATCTGAAGATTTTGCACAAAGCTCTGATAGTCAAGAGATTGACTGGGAGAAGGTGAAAGGATCTTTAGGTGAAAATGAAGTAGCCATTGAAATGGTTAGATTCAGGGTGTTTGACCATGTCTTTACAGACTCTGTAATGTATGCGTTACTTTATGTAAAGGGCGATAATCGCTCCGAACCTAAAATGATTCTTTTAGAAAATGGGAAAGAACTTGAAGATAAGTTCTTGAAGAGGTATCGTAACAGTATTAAATATAAGATTGATGACAAATTCTCATATGATCAATACTGGAAACCAATAATTGACGAAGTTGGAGTTGTCTCTGCTATCTACCTGTCTCCTGATGGAGTCTTTAACCAAATCAACCTTGAGGCTATTCCAACTCCTGATGGCCGATATGTATTGGACAATTCAAATATTTTACTTGTCAGCAATACGAAAGATTTATTCATTAATAAGATTAAATCTAAAGTAGTCTCTGAGAAGCAAATTGCTTTAATGTTTGGTAACCCCGAATTCTATAAAGATACCAAACCCGGTCAACCGCTTGCTTCCTCTGGACTCACTAGATCCACCGCAGAAGTAGTATCACCTCTACCAGGAACAAAGGCTGAAATTGAGGAACTCAATGATCTTCTGAATAGAAAAGGTTGGGAAACTACAAAGTATACAGAGGCTGAGGCTAGTGAGGAGACCATGAAACAAATTCAAAGTCCAAGAATCTTCCATGTCGCAACTCATGGTTTTTTTAAGGAAACACCAAAGGCTAGTATTCTTGATCCTGAATTCAATGAAAATGCAGCTTATGACAATCCCTTATTGAAAACAGGGTTATTACTATCAGGTGCTGGTGATATTTTGAATGAAACCAGATTTAATTATAATGTGAATAATGGAATTCTTACTGCATATGAGGCTATGAATCTAAATCTTGATCAAACAGATTTGGTTGTCCTTTCAGCTTGTGAAACAGGCCTTGGAGAAGTACAAGCTGGAGAAGGAGTTTATGGATTGCAACGCGCTTTCCTAGTAGCTGGTGCTAGAACTATTGTCATGAGTTTGTTTAAAGTAAGTGATGAAGCCACTCAACAGCTAATGGTAAAATTCTATAGAAAGTGGATTGAAACGGGCAATAAAAGACAAGCCTTTGTAGATGCGAAAAAAGAAATTAGAAACGAATTCAGAGATCCTATTTATTGGGGACCTTTTGTTATGATTGGCCTAGACTAAAAGTCATAGCTTTAAGAAAATGATAAAAGAGGGTGTCTCAAAAGGCACTCTCTTTTTTTGTCTATTATATAATCAGCTATTTGTAATATTATTATCTTAGGATTGTG
>CAYGTD010000145.1:0-8970 GCA_964352725.1 uncultured Roseivirgaceae bacterium | reverse complement strand
AGAAAGTAAGGTTATAAGTGTCCTTCTCTACATTCCTGTCTTTTCGACCTGCCTGCAACAGGCAGGCGATAGGAGAAATATTTACCTATTACCCCTATGCTACCGCGAGCATGTTGCTCGTGGTTTGGTTCAAAGAAGAAAAGGTACGAGCTACAAGCTCGCACCAGTGTGGGTAAGTAAGTTGATTTTTGAATTGCTTCCTACAAATCATCACATGAGATTTCAATTCCTAACGACAATATCATTTAAAAATTTCTTGTAGATAATCTCCCAAGAGGTCTTCAAGGTTTTCATGATCTTGTAGTTGGTCGTACTGAAAATCTTGAGCATACAGTTGAGGTCGCTGCAGTTCTGATAGTTGATAGTTGAAAACAAGTTCTTTGTAATCATCATCCAATAGTCCAGCAGGATTAACTATAGGTAAAGAATTTGCTACAATTTTGGCAGTGGCCTTTGCTTTTATTTCGTTGAGCGCATGAATGATTTCAGGTGCAAAGATCCCTGTTGAGCTTTCGTAAAATTCGGCAAAGCCGCCATTGGTTACTGTTTGATTCATTTTTACGATGACATATACCATCTTTTCAGGAGGTGTTAGCTCCTGCACAGCCTCATACCATTTTGACCAATTTTCACTATCAAAATCAGCGTCCTCCAGCTGTTGATCAGCTGAGCTATATAGTCGACTGATTAAAGCTCTATTTGAAATTTCTTCCATTATTTTTTTCTCAATTGGTCTTAGTATCTCGCTAAGACCAATTCATTTCGGCATCAACAACGAACTATCTCCATAGCTCAGAAATCGATACTCATTATTCAGTGCCTCTGAATAGACTTTTCGCCAGTCTTCTCCTAAGAAGGAAGCAACAAGTAGGATCAATGTGGAGCCAGGCATGTGATAGTTGGTCACCAAGCCTTTACAGATTTGGAACGTATAGCTAGGATAGATGAAGATTTCGGTATGTCCACCCAGTTGATCCACTCCTTTTCTATCCATTTCCTTAAGAATATTTTCTAATGCTTCTTTTCGTGGAATGGCTCTCATGGTATAAGCATCTTCTTTTGCTACAAAGAATTCAGTGTTGCCCATTCCCAACTTCACTCCATACCAATAGGTGGTTTCCAATGTGCGCATGGCGGTTGTTCCCACTGCTATTACTTGCTCTTGTTTTAGTAAGTTTTCGATGTTTCTTCTGGAGATCCAGATCTGTTCATTGTGCATGTCATGCTCCGCAATATTCTCGCTTTTGATCGGCTGAAAAGTGCCAGCAGAAACATGCAGCGTGACGTAATCAGTCTCAATGCCTTTCGCATTTATTTGATCAATGATTTCCTCTGTAAAATGCAAACCAGCAGTAGGGGCGGCTACCGCTCCCTTCATTTTAGAATACACCGTTTGGTAGCGATCTTCATCTTCCTCTTCTACTTCCCTGTTGATATAAGGAGGCAAAGGGATTTTCCCTATTTCTGTCAGCATATCAGAGAATGTTACATCTTCTGACCATTCAAACCGCACTTGGTCATCTGCTACTCTGGTCGCTTTCAGGTTTAGGGTTTCATGCTGTAGGCTGGCATTGACCTTCCACTTCCTTGCATTCCCAATCATGCATTTCCATTCACACGCATTTTTTGCATTCATCACTTCTTCGTGCACTTTGGAAGGGAGAAGAGGTTCTAGTAAGAAAATCTCTATTCTAGCACCTGTTTCCTTGTGCAAAATGACCCGAGCAGGAATCACTTTCGTGTCGTTGAAAACCAACAAACTATCGGAGGGAATTAGCTCCGAAATGTCTTTGAATCCGTGGTGGGAGATGTCTTCTTTTTTATAAAAAAGGAGTTTTGAATCCGATCTATTCTTGGGTGGATGTTTTGCTATGCGATCTTCTGGGAGATCATAAAAGAAATCGTCTAATTTTAAGTTCATGCTAAAGCTCGAAGTTACATCCTACATTCTTGATTTTAAATTTTCTGCGAAAACAAGTAGAGGAGCTATGACTGATCGCAAAGTTTGGTTCATTAAACTCACGGATGGAGAAGGAAGAAAGGGGGTAGGTGAAGTAGCGCCTATTCACCGATTGAGTCCAGAAGAGCTAGACGATGTGCCGGAAGAGCTGGATAAACTCGTTTTTGTTATCCAAAAAATAAAAATTCCAAAAACGCAGACGGAAGTGTTTGACACAGTTCAGCAGTTGGTTTCTCCTCATTTTCCAAGTATTTGTTTTGGCTTGGAGATGGCATTGTTAGATCTCATCAATGGTGGAGAAAAGAAAATCTTTAGACATGACCTTCAAAACATCCATATTCCGATCAATGGACTGGTGTGGATGGGAGATAAGGCGTTCATGAAAAAGCAAATTGCAGAAAAGCTGGATCAGGGTTTTTCATGCATTAAGTTGAAAGTGGGGGCAATCGATTTTGACACAGAAGTGAATTTGATCAGAGAGCTGAGGAATATTTCTAGTGAGTTGATCATTCGACTGGACGCTAATGGGGCTTTCCCTGTGAATGAGGTGTTGATGAAACTGAAAACACTAAGCAGGTTCAATATTCACTCCATCGAACAGCCCATTCTTCCTATGCAACCAGAAGCCATGCAGATTGTGTGTAAGAAAAGCCAGATTCCGATTGCATTAGATGAGGAGTTGATTGGTTTGAATAGTCAAAAGGATCGCATAGAGTTGCTTCAAGAAATACGACCTCATTATTTAGTCTTAAAGCCCACCTTGCATGGTGGATTTAGCTCTGTTAAAGACTGGATTGATCTAGCGGAAATTCATAATATAGAATGGTGGATGACGTCTTATTTAGAATCAAACATTGGTTTGAATGCCATCGCCCAATTTGCCAGTCTTTATGACAATGATGAACATCATGGATTAGGTACGGGCGGATTATATCACAATAACATTATTTCTCCCATTCAAATCGAGCAAGGCTATTTCAAGTATGCCAAGTCAAACACTTGGGGTGATATTTATTTTTAGAATTGCGTTGCTTTCTTTAAAATTAGGGAAACACCCCTGTTGTCCCCTCAAGGGGACATTGAGCCCTGAATTGGAAATTTGATTTGAATAATGATTTTAATTTATCCTCGAATATTATTTAAGTACGAATTCCTCTCTTGAGGGAGGCAAGGAGGGTGTTCGAATTCAAAAACCTACTCTTCTATCTTCCCAACAACAGATTTGGTAATCAACACCCAGAAAGGGCTAATGAAAATAGTGATCGCAATCACGATAATGGTAATTTGGTAGGTGTAATTGGAAATGATTTTTTGCTGCAATCCTATGGTGGCGAGTACGAAACTGAATTCTCCTACCTGAGCTAAAAAGGACCCGCCCAATATGCTTTCTCTCCAGTTGTTTCCTAGAAGTCTGAGTGAAACAGCATTGATTCCATGATTGGAAACATATACAGCGAGCACCAGTAGAGAAACAGCTATCCAATGTTCTTGGAGAAAGGATAAGTCAATCAGCATTCCGACGGAGATAAAAAAGACTGATATAAGAACAACTCTGAAAGAGTGTAAACTGTCATGAAGCCATTTGTTAGAATCTGAGGCATTGATCAAAATGCCAGAAACCAATGCGCCCAAACTGGCAGAGAGCTCAAAAAGGGAAGAAATTAACGCTATTCCAAAACACGCAATTAAGGCGGCAAAGATTTGTAGTTCATGATCTTGACTCAATATTTTCTCAAAAGGGAGCTTGATCTTATTCTTTTTGATTAAGTAAATCATGGTGGCTACAATGAGCAGACCTCCAATGATTTGAAGGGTAACTTGGTACATATCCAGTGAGTCGCCTCCGAGGATGGTTAATACGATCATCATCGGAACAATGAGCATGTCTTGAGTAAGCAGAATACTAATGACATTTTTACTTGTTTGACTTTCAGGATTCGCTTGATCTTGTACAAGCTTTATGACCACTGCTGAGCTACTTATCGAAATAATAAAGCCAAGAAGAATGACTCTGTTGATTGGCCAGTCAAGAAAAATGCCAAGAACATACATCAGCAAGACGCTGAAGATCACTTGCATTCCTGTTCCAAAAAAAGCTACTTTCCATCTTTTGAGGAAGTCTGGAAGTGATATCTCCATCCCGATGAAAAACATCAGAATGATAAGCCCGATTTCGCCAAGATTTTGAGCCACATCAATGTCAGTGACAATCTCAAGTCCATGAGGTCCTAGTATCACTCCTGACAAAATATAAGCAATGATATAGGGTTGATTAAATCTCCTAAGTACGAGACCTAATATAACAATCACTAAACTGATGATCAGTAAAAGATTGACTTCTGAAGCAAGTGCGTTAAGCATTATCACATGTCAAAATTACATGGACTCTATGAGACAATTTTATTTCAGAGATTAATTAGAAGAGACAAAACCAATATTCCTAAAATACTATAACTTCTGAAGGCTTCTCCTACAATTTTTTCAAAACAAGGTTTTTCTATGAGCTGAAGAGCTATTGCATAATATTGAAGGTGCCTAGATTATGAGAGCCAGAGTATAGCTCTTTATCCTTGGCTACCATATCATCATAAACAGCCTGATTCTCATCTATGTAGTCTTCATAATCTTCCTTACTCATCCATCGATCAATGACAATGTAGGATTTTTCATCTGAATTTTTCATCAATTCCAATCCGAGGAAGTCTTCACAAGTTTCAAAAAATTTGAACCAACTTCCAGCTCGTCCATATTCTTCTTCAAACTTTCCTTGTTGTGAAGGCTCAACTGTGAAATTCCAAATTTTACAATACATAAGGTTTCAATTAAGCTGTTGTGAGTTATAAAGATAAGTATTTTATGCTTTTAGCAAATTTGAAGTATCAAGAGTTTTTCAATGCAGTGCACTTTTGAAATAAGATATGCTATTCTTGTAAGATGGAAAATAACTTTCTTGGCATTTGATACGAATAAAGCTCTTTATACTAATTAGTTTTCTTATCATCAGTTTCATGAGCTACGGACAGAGCTCCTTTTTTGTGAATACAGCTGGTGATACTGTCAATTGTAAGATTACACGATTAACAAATGGCTACCTTTTTTACACAATTGAAGGTGTAAGGTCTAGAATTGAAATGGAACGTGTGCAGTTTCATACTGGTCTCACACAAGATACATCGGCAAAGATTCAAATGGATTCACTTCTGATACAAAGAGAAGAGCCAAGACTAGGCAGTATTGAACAGGAAGAAGAATATCCCAAGCCTCAAAGAATCAGGATAGCAGCTAATATAGGCGGAGGATATCGAGTAGCTCGGTCGGGAAATGACTTGCCTAGGAGCTATGTCAATCAGTTGAGAAAAGGATTACAATACAATGTTAAAGCACAATATTTTAGCAGAAATGACATTGGTTTTGGCGCAGAACTTCATCAGTTTTTCAATAAAGCGGAAGAAAATATACCAATGGTTGGGGATGTTTCTTCTGATATTACGATATCCTATTATGGTTTATCATACATCCAAAGAGGGTTGTTCTCAGATAATGAAAATAGGAGTTACATCGAAGCTGGTTTTGGTTTAGTAATCTATGAAGATGATGGGACACTAGACGGTCAACCCGTACTTATTGAGGGATCAACATTCGGTATCACCTTGCAATATGGATATGATGTGGTCATTTCAGAAACTATGTCTGTTGGTTTTGAGGTTGGAGTTCTTTTAGCTAGTCTTTCATCAATAGATGTAAATGGAACAACAATGACTGCTCAAAATCCTGAAGATGGTGAGTCGCTAACAAGGATTAATTTTAGTATGGGATTAAGATTTTCTAAATAGCATTTCATAAGCATTTTACTTAGATGAAAATACATGATATTTTCGTTTCTAAATCTCTTATTTTTGTCAACCAACTATTCTCACTATGGAAACCCTAACAGCAGAAGAAAGAGCAGCAAGACGAGCAGCAAGACGAGCAGAGCGTCAAGCTGCAAAATCAGATAAAGAATACACCATCCTTTATGTTGATGATGAAATGCCCAATTTGCGTGGGTTTAAATCTACTTTCAGAAGAATTTACAATGTAATCACAGCTATTGGTCCAAATGAGGCATATAAAATTGTCACAAGTGGAGAAAAAATAGATCTTATAGTCACAGATCATCGAATGCCACATATGTCTGGTGTAGAGTTGCTTCGCGATGTTCATAAGTTTAATCCGGATATGAAGCGTATGATCCTTAGTGGGTTTATCAAAAGAGCTGATCTGGATGAATCTGTAGGTGATTTTGGTATCCATGATTTCGTTTCTAAACCTTGGGATTTTGAAAACCTAAATAGCATTTTCATTCGCCTACTTACCACAGACGCGGATGTAAAAGACTTTAGCAAACTGGGCTAAAGTTCATTTATTTTATCAATTTTTATTCATTTCATGTTTTCTGTGGAGCTATTTTACCAACAGTCAGTATGTTATAACTTTCCGATCCTTTTGTCGTAGGTACTCGCAACAAACCCAATTCATGAAGACCAAATCCTTGATCCTTTGCCTTTCGGCAATCATCTCACTTCATTCATTTTCACAAGCTCCAAAAAAGCACCATTCTGGTGAGGTCCGTCAGATGCTGGAGAAATTAAACGTTCTCGGCACTGTGCTATATATTGCTGCTCATCCTGATGATGAGAACACACGAATGATTGGCTACTTTGCTAATAATAGGCATATGAGAACCGCATACCTTTCTGCAACTCGTGGAGATGGTGGGCAAAACCTAATTGGTCCAGAAATTAGAGAAGAATTAGGGATGATTAGAACACAGGAGCTACTTGCCGCAAGAAGAACTGATGGCGGGCAGCAATTTTTCTCTAGAGCCAATGATTTTGGTTATTCAAAGCATCCTGATGAAACATTCAATATTTGGAATAGAGAGGAAGTGCTTGCAGATTTTGTCTGGACATTTAGAAAATTCAAGCCGGATATTATCATTACTAGATTTAGCGAAGAGCCAGGGGGTAATCATGGCCATCACGTGGCAAGTGCCATCTTGGCAAGGGAAGCGTTTAAGTTGAGCGGAGATAAATCAGCTTTTCCTGAGCAGCTTAATTATGTTGAGCCTTGGTCTCCAAAGAAAATATTTTGGAATACTGGCTGGTGGTGGTTTAGAAATACAGGTAGGGATACTACAGGGCTTTCCACTTTTGGAGTGGGGCAATATAATCCTCTACTAGGAAAGTCAGACTCTGAAATAGCAGCAGAAAGTAGAAGCATGCACAAAAGCCAAGGATTTGGGTCTTCTGGTTCTAGAGGAGAGGAAATTGAGTATTTGCAACAGTGGGGAGGAAGTGAATCAAAGAATCCATTTGATGATATAGACACTTCATGGGATCGAATTGCAGGCTCTGAAAGTGTGAAATTCTACATTCAGAAAGCCATTAATGAATACGATGAAACTAATCCATCTGCGATTCTGGAGCCTTTAGTTCTCGCGAGAAGAGAGCTGGCTAAACTTGATGATGAGTTTTGGGTAGAAATTAAAACGAAAGAAATTGACGAGTTGATAAAGGCTGTTTCAGGTCTTTTTATTGAATTGCGGGCAAATGACAATTCATACGTAGTAGGAGATTCCATTGCAATTCAACTAGAAGCGATCAATAGGAGTGATGGCGAGATCAGTTTAGAAGGTATTCAATTCAATCAATGGGCCGATCCTGTTTCAATAGGAGCACCTTTACTCAACAATAAACGATTCAATTCTAAAATGAATTTCATACTTCCAAATGGAATACAATATTCCAATCCCTATTGGTTAGTAGACAAAGGAACATTGGGCATGTACAATGTAGAAGATCAGCTTCTCATCGGTAAGCCTGAAAATGATCCATCAATTTCTGCTAATGTAACGATAAATGTAGGAGGGGAATCAATTGATCTTTTTGTGCCAGTGATTTATAAACGCACGGATCCTGTAGATGGTGAGGTATATGAGCCTATTTCCATTGGACCACCAGTAATGGTGAATATGGCTGGAGGCGTTTTGGTGTTTGGCGATGATCAGCCTAAATCAATTGATGTGAGAGTGATTGCAGGAAAACAAAATATAGAGGGAAATGTAAAGTTGACATTGCCATCTGGGTGGACTTGTGCTCCGGCATTAAAAACGTTCAATCTATCTGATAAAGGAGAAGAGCAAATTTTTACTTTTCAAGTAACTCCACCAAAGAAAGCCTCCGAAGGGAAGATTTTGGCGATAGCCACATTGAATGGTAAGGAATATAAAAAGGGACTTTCAGTGATTGAATACGATCATATTCCAAAGCAAACGCTCTATCCTGATTCAGAGATACGAATTGTAAGGTTGGATTTGAAAAAGAAGGGAAATCTAATAGGCTATATTGAGGGAGCAGGGGATGTAATTCCTCAAAATCTAAAAGAGGTAGGATACAATGTTGAGTTATTGAAAAAAGATGATGTAGTAGCTGAGTCGCTAAAAAAATACGATGCGATTATCCTTGGAGTTAGAGCTTTCAACACAGTAGACTGGTTGTCCTTTAAGAATAAGGATTTATTCAAATATGTGGAGAATGGAGGTAATTTAATTGTTCAATACAATACAAATAGAAGTATGGTCACGGAGGAGATTGCTCCTTTTGAATTAAAGTTATCAAGAGATAGAGTAGCGGTGGAGGAGGCTCCAGTTACTATGCTAGATAAAAATCATCCAGTGCTTCTTGGGCCCAATAAAATCACAGAAAAAGATTTTGAAAACTGGGTACAAGAAAGAGGGTTGTATTTCCCGAACGAATGGTCAGAAGATTTTACTCCTATTTTGAGTAGCAATGATCCTGGAGAGAGTCCAAAGGATGGAGGACTACTCATTGCTAAATACGGAAAAGGATATTATATCTATTCAGGCTATAGCTGGTTTAGAGAATTGCCAGCGGGTGTTCCCGGTGCTTACCGTCTTTTTGTAAACATGATCTCCATAGGAAAATGACAGAATTAATCTCAGAGGATAA
>CAYGTD010000144.1:0-9046 GCA_964352725.1 uncultured Roseivirgaceae bacterium | reverse complement strand
GATTATATAATAGACAAAAAAAAGAGAGTGCCTTTTGAGACACCCTCTTTTTTTTTGTTTTTAACTCTGCTGTAATAGTCAATTTCCATCAATGTATATTTGAGATTGAAATTTTCCATATGAAAAAGCTATCTCTACTCTTTGCATTCATTTACAGCTTAGTCTCATTTTCACAAACACCATGTGTAAATGGAATGGCTGATGGATATCCATGCAATCAAATTACACTGCAATCACATGTTTCTGCTTCTGAACTACAAGGAACGTTTATCAATGATATTTGGGGCTGGACCGATTCTGAATCCAGCAAGGAATATGCTTTAATTGGACTTTCTGATGGTGTCACATTTGTAGATATCTCAACTCCTACTGCTCCTATTGTTATCGGAAAATTGATAGAGACGCATGATCATGCAAGAAGTGAGGAAATTCTGCATGGAGAATCTGCCTGGAGAGATATAAAAGTATATAAAGATCATGCGTTCATTGTGAGTGATTTGAATGAAGAGCATGGAATGCAAATTTTCGATCTTACCCAACTTAGAGATTTTGATGGAAGCGAAGTACATACTTTCACTCAAACTGCTAGATACGCCGGTATAGGTTCTGCACACAATATAGTAATCAATGAAGATACTGGATTTGGCTATATCGTAGGCATCTCTTCTGGTTCAGAGCCATGTGTGGGTGGTGGTTTACACATCGTAAATCTCCAAGATCCTACTAATCCACAATATGTAGCCTGCTTCGACGAGGATGGCTATACGCACGATGCACAGTGCGTGATTTACAATGGATCAGATGAGGACTATTCAGGCATGGAAATTTGCTTCAATTCCAATGAAGATACTTTTACAATAGTCAATACCAACAATAAAAATGACATCATAATGATCAGCAGAAATAGCTATACTGATGCAGGATACACGCATCAAGGCTGGCTTTCAGAGGATCACAATTACTTCTTTATGAACGATGAATTTGACGAAGGAAATCATGGATATAATCCACGAACTATCATTTGGGATGTGAGAGACTTAGATAATCCAGTTCATATCGGTGATTTTTATAATGAAGCTATTTCAATCGATCACAATTTATATACGCACAATAATTTAATCTTTGAATCCAATTATACTAGCGGATTAAGAGTTTTAGATTATTCAAGAGTGGCAGAGACTCAATTAAGAGAAGTCGCATTTTTCGATACACAGCCACAATCTGATGTACTTGCTTATCAAGGATCATGGAGTAATTATCCTTACTTTGAAAGCGGAAATATTATTGTATCCGATATGTCTAATGGGCTCTTCGTTCTTAGTCTAAATATTCATGACCAAATCATTTCTCATCCTGAAGATGTAAGCGGATGTGAAAGTTCTATTCATTCGTTTTACGTGGAAACTAATGACACTGATCTTACTTTCCAATGGCAACTCCTTGATGGAACTGCCTATGTAGATTTAGAAGATATGGGAAATATTTCAGGTTCTAACACCCCTTCCCTATCCATTGGATTATCTGAGGGGAAAGTAAGAACGAAAATCACTGATTCTAATAATTCAATTTATTATTCATATCCAGCTGAAATGATACTCACTAACACTTTGCCTTTGGCCGATTTCTCTTTTGAATTGAACGAAAACGAAATTGCCTGTATTAGTGATATTGAAAATGCAGAATCATTCTTATGGGATTTTGGTGACGGAAATACTTCAACTTTAGAAAATCCGTTACATACCTATGAAGATTATGGAGAATATACTGTAACTCTCACTGCAACCAATAACTGTGGAGAAACGGTAGTAGAAAAAACCGCCTCTTATGTTCTAGGCCTTATTGAATTAAATATTAAAGTATATCCCAATCCATCATCTTCTACCATCTTCATTGAAGGGATAAAATCCGAAGGGATAAAATCCAACACTTATCAAATTCACAATTTGTCAGGCCAACTATCACAAAGAGGAACCATTTCAAAAGATTTAAATAGCATTGATGTTTCCTATCTCAATTCTGGAGTGTATATTTTATCATTACAAATAGGGGAACAACTACATTCCAGAAAGATTAGTATCAATTAGAATCACTCAAAATGTCCAGTAAGAAGAAACATAAAATTGGTATAGCCCTTGGAGGCGGAGGAGCCAGAGGATTTGCTCATCTTGGTGTACTTAAAGCTCTTGCCGAGAGAGGCATAAAACCTGATATCATTTCAGGAGTAAGTGCAGGTGCCATTGCTGGAGCCTTCATTGCCTCAGGCAAAACTCCCGAGGAGGCTTTTGATATAATTAAGAAGTATAAGTTCACTGATTTGTCCAAATTTAACATTCCTAAGAATGGGCTTTTAAGTTTAGAGAAGCTTAGATCAATAATCAAAAGCAACATTTCCACAGACAATATCGAAGACTTAGAAATACCTCTCATTATCGGAGCTAGCAATATGCTCGCTGGTAAGATTGAATTTTTTTCTAAAGGAAATTTAGCTGATAGAGTAGAAGCTTCTGCCGCCATACCCGTCCTTTTTAGTCCAGTTAAAATAGATGGCAATCTTTATTCGGATGGAGGAATTTTTGAAAATGTACCAATCAGTCCCTTAAAAGGAAAAGCAAAAAAAATCATTGCCGTAAGCATCAGCCCTGTTCAAGAAATAGATGAACTCAAAAACTTGATTCAAGTTGCAACTCGTATGTTTCAGCTAACCGTCAACCCTCGAAATGGTACATTAAAAAAGAAATGTGATCTATTCATTGAACCTCATGACCTTTGCAACTACGATGTAATGGACACCAAACACGCTGATACCATCTTTGAAATCGGCTATGATTACGCCAAGAAAATGGATATTGATTTGTAATTCAACTACACTTAACTCTTTATTTTTGATATGGTCAAACCTTTCAAACTAACTGGTTTGCCCATATCTTCTATTGCAAATTCGATAGCTGATTTAATCAAATTTTCAACTGGATCATTCTTGAAGTCTTCCACTCTTTTAATTGGAATATGCCTGATTAGCTTTCCCGTACCCTTTAGTAATGTATTCTGATCGGGTAGTAATGTTCCTCTATGAAACCCCAGGTTAAGATGATCTGTATAAATGGGAATCATGCAAAAACCATCAGATAGCTTATCTGAGATTGAATAAACAGAAGTTAGTGCATGAGTATGATAAAGTAGTTCGTTGCTATCAGGATATAAATCCATCACAAATGATCTAAGTTCTGTATATAAATCAATTAATGGTTGATCTTTCATATCCAGCCAATACCTAAAATGAGGATGTATTTCAACTGTCATAATTTGATTGTTGAGATGTGATGCTTAAGATGTGATCAATTAAACATGATTTTTCAATTAGCAATGGAAGTGAAGTTTCTAAACAAGATCCTTGATTAATTTATTCGTCTTAGTGTCTTTCCATTTAGAATCAATTTCTTTCAAGGCAACTTCTATAGCTTTGAATGCCTCACTTTTGCGAGGATCAAAGTCTTCCATTCCTTGTTTTTCATAAAGTTTTAACACTTTATGAATATCCATTTGATGAATATCAAAGCTTGGCTGATATGACGCATCAAGCCCCTCCACACGAGTAATCAAATGACTCTTTTCTAGCTTTCGACAAATTTCATTAACATATCTTCTAGGAATATTTACTGATTCTGCTATTTCTTCTCTATTCAAAGGACCATCACCTTTCTCAAACTTATTGACTATTCTATACAACACAAGGAGCATCAGTTTTTTCTGATGATTGAGGCTGATCTTTAAGTTTTCAGTATTGTACTCCCACTGATTAATATACTGGACACCATATACAACCTCTGCTCCAAATAGCACAATTAGCCAACTCAATTGCAGCCAAATTAAGAATAATGGTAGAAAAGCAATACTTCCGTAAATAGCGTTGTATCGAGCAAAAGCAAATTGAAAAGATATAAAAGCTTGTTGGTTAAGCTGAAAAAGGGTGCCAGCTACTATTCCGCCTATGATGGCTGGCACTATTTTCACCCTGATATTGGGAAAAATAAGATAAATACCAAAGAGTAATAGCCATATGATCGTGTACGATAGAAACTTGAATAGAAATAAAATTCCTGACTTTACCTGACCCAACAATTCAACATCAGCCAAAGCTCCTTGAATAGCATCTTTAACGAAAATAGTCATGGTACTTGCCAGTATCATCAGAACGGGCCCTAATAGCATCACCGCTAAATAGTCACTTATTTTCCTCTCCCATCGCCTACTCTTTTTGATATCCCACATATCATTAAAAGCTTGCTCAATATTCATTAAAAGTCTAATTACTGCATAGATTAAAAATATGAGCGAGGTAACAGTAACTATACCTCCACTTGCACTATTGAGCATGTTTTCAGCAAATGGAAGTGTTTTTTCTAGCACTGCCTCTTGACCAGAAAAATACCGGCTAAGTTCCCTTTCCAATAGATCCTGAATACCAAAGCCTTTAGCAATTGCAAATAGCATTGCAATAACAGGGACTAATGATAGCATAGAGAAATAAGTTAGTGCTGAGGCTTTTTCGGCACATTTATCATTATTAAACTCCTTTATAGCAATAACACAGACTCTGAAAACTGCGTAAAACGAACGTTTCCCTTTTGGGAGGGATTTTAGTTTAGTTCGCCATAGATCCACTTCAATAAACTGCCTGACTTGATTCAGCTTCTTAGTCATGAGATTCTCAATTAGACTGAAAAGATAACTTGAAAAGTTCGAGAGTCATTTATTGAGACAATAAACTTGAAGTTGAATTAAAGCTTTATTATTATTTGAATTGATATATAATCAATAAAAAAAGGGACCAAAGTCCCTTTTTACCTAATCACCGTTAAAAAAATCACCTATCAACCTATGATATGAAGATAATTACTCATATAACATTTAAAACTGTGAGACCCTTACTTATACAGACTTCAATTCTAAAATTGTAATCTCGGGAAGTATTCCTATTCGCCCTGGATAACCTAAGAATCCATAGCCACGGTTGACATATAAATGCTGATTTCCTTCGGTATATAAATCAGCCCATCGAGGATACAAATACTGAGAAGGACTCCATCTGAAGTCACCAATCTCCACTCCAAACTGAAAGCCATGCGTATGACCTGCGAGCGTTAAGTCAATGTCTTTGTAATCCTTTAGGATCTGAGCATCCCAATGGCTTGGATCATGAGAGAGTAATATCTTATATGGCTGTTCTTGTAATCCATCTACTGTTTTCTGCATATCTCCGTATTTGGAAAAACGTCCATTTCCCCAATTTTCACAACCAAGAATAGCTATTTCCTCTCCATCCACTTTTACTGTTCTATTCTCATTGAGCAGAATATCCCATCCCATGTAGCGATGCATTCCATGAAGGTTTTGAATATCCCTCAGCTTATCCTCAGATGATGCCCAGCTGTTATAATCTCCATAATCATGATTCCCCATGACAGAATACACTCCAAGTGGAGCTTTCACATTTTTAAAAACATCTAAATATTGTTTTGCCTCAGAGCTACTATTGTTTACTAAATCGCCAGTGAAAAATGCTAAGTCAGGCTTCTGCTCCATCAGCATATCCACCCCTCCTCTTACAGCTGTTTTATTATAAAAACTTCCTGTATGAATATCAGATATTTGAGCTATGCGTATGCCATCGAATGCTTTTGGCAGATTAGGCGAAGAAACAATGCGCTTCCTGACACGATAATCATGAGCTCCAGAAATAATCCCAAAACTCATAGTCGCAATGGGTACTGCACCTGCCACTAAAGCGGTCTTCTTCATGAAATTAGCACGAGATGTAGAATATTCAGTATCTGTAAATGGAAGCAGATTGATTAAATAAGTAAAGCCTCTCCTAACATCATCCAAAAGAAGAAAAACACTTGTGAAGAGTTTTCCTACAAACAGAACAAAGAAAAAAGTCATGATGTATATCCGCAGTTCTTTGAACTGCTTAGGATCTATTTGATTGTACATGAGCACTCCGAATAGCGCTAAAGCACTCACAAACCAATACAAAAAGAAAATGGCTCTTTTATAAATTGGACCTGATTCAGTCATCAATGACCTGATCATCAAAAAGATGTAGACATCAATGGCGAGATAAACAGTAATGAAGAAGATGATAAAATAAATACGATTCATAACAAAAAACTCCCCCACCTACTAAAGATGAGGGAGTATAACTATTAACTTAAACCTAACTTTCTATTTAAAATATCCTTTAAGGATGACTTCTTTAACGGAAGATATTCCTTGAAGGTTGAGCTTAATATGAATTTAAATTGATTCACTATTAAGCTGCTGAACTAACTAATCGATCTTCCTTAGCAACTCTTCTACTATAGAACCAATATTTCATTCGGTATACTATCGTGAAAAGTACGGGAACGATTATCAACGTAAGGAATGTCGCTACGATCAATCCAAAGATAACAGTCCACGCAAGTGGTCCCCAAAAGATCACATTGTCACCTCCAATAAAGATATTAGGATCAAACTCTGTCACTAACGTGTAGAAGTCAATGTTAAAACCTATTGCAAGTGGTATCAATCCTAGGACAGTTGTCACTGCTGTTAATATCACCGGTCTAAGTCTCGCCTTTCCTCCTTTGATTACAAGATCCCTTGCTTCTTCTTTTGACAAGTAATCATCTTTACCCAAATCTCTTTTTTCCTTTTCCCTATCTATGAGGAGCTGCGTATAATCGAGTAATACCACCCCATTATTCACCACTATTCCCGCAAGGGAGATAATTCCCATCATGGTCATCATGATCACAAAAGACCAGCCTGTGATTATCAATCCATAGAATACTCCAATGAAAGAGAGGAAGATGGCAATCATGATAATGAGAGGTTTAGAGATTCCTCCAAATTGGAAAACCAAAATCAACGCAATCAAACCAAGTCCTGAAAAGAATGCTCCGACCAAAAATGTCATTTGCTTATTCTGCTCTTCAATCTGTCCAGTGTAGTCAATCTTCACACCATCAGGTAAGCCATTGAATTCATTCATTTCTTCCTGAATTTCAGCTACGATAGCTGCTGCATCTGTGAAACCAGGCTTCAGACCAGAATACACCAACACTACTCGCTTGCCTGATTTATGCTTAATCGCACTAAACGAAGAGGTATTCTTTTGGGTGGCTACTGCAGAAACAGGTATTTCTTTGATTCTTCCATTTGACGGGTCTCTAAAGATGATATTTTGATTAAACAATGCACTTTTGTTGTATCTCAAATCTTCTTTGAAACGCACATTAATATTATAATCCTCTCCATCTACTTTATAGACACCTGCTTTTTCGCCAAATAGAGATCTCCTCAATTGACTTCCCACTTGACCAACAGAAACGCCCAACTCACCTGCTTTCTCTCTATCAACGGTTACTTCCATCGCTGGCTTTCCTTTGTTTACATCAATCTTGAGTTCCTCAATTCCAGGAATATTCTTCGTATTGATGAAATTTCTCATTTGCTCAGCAACACCAATTAATTCATCATAATCATCACCTTCTATCTCAATGTTAATCGGATATCCTGCGGGAGGTCCATTTGCGTCTTTTTCTACTGAAATAGACACACCAGGATAAATACCTTCCAAAGCTTCCTGAACTTTCAATCTCAGCTTTTCTGTATCCTTACCTCTCCTGTATTTAAACTCACGCATGGAGCTAGTTATTTTGCCTCTATGAGGCATTTCCGCAGAAGAACCGCCATCCGTTTGTGGATTTCCAGCGCCCTCTCCTACTTGCGATACAGAAGATTCTACCAAGTAATTATAATCGCCATCCATGTATTCAGGATCGTTAGTCACCTCATATACTCTCTGCTCGATCTCTTTCGTAATCTGGTTGGTTTTCTCGATAGCAGTTCCTTGCGGATACTCTATATAGACAATGATCTGATTAGGAATGTTATCTGGAAAAAATTCAATTTTCGTTCGTTGAGAACCAACAGACATTCCGAAAAACATGAAAGCTGAAATGAGAATGAGGAATGTAATTCCGAAATACCAATATACATTGCCTCCTCTCACAGCGTGCTTCAGTCTTCTTTCATACCAGTCTTCAAATTGTACCAATACTTTTCTTTGAAATCCACTAGCTGCCTTTTTTATGACGTACTTATAAAGCCAGAATAAAACGACAGTGACAAGCATTACAGTCCCCAAGGCTTTCATTGCTCCTCCAAAAATCAAAATGAATGTACCAAAGCCACCCAAAATAATGGTCAACCTAATCAACTGCTTTCTTGTAAGCTCTTTATCTCCGACCTCCATAAATTGAGAAACCAACATGGAGTTCATGAAAATGGCGACAAATAAAGACGAACCAAGTACGACTGAAAGCGTAATTGGGAAGTAGATCATGAATTGCCCAAATAATCCAGGCCATAATCCGAGAGGCACAAATGCTGCTACTGTGGTGGCTGTAGAGATAATAATTGGATAGGCAATTTCACCAATACCCTTTTTCGCTGCTTGAATTCTGGTTAGTCCCTCCGTCTCCATTAAACGATAGACGTTCTCCACTACTACAATACCATTATCGACTAGCATACCTAGCCCCATGATCATACCAAATAGGATCATCGTGTTCAGTGTATAGCCCATGGTATTCAAAATGGCGAACGACATGAACATGGACATGGGTATAGCAAATCCTACAAATAAGGCATTTCTAAATCCTAAGAAGAACATCAAAACAGAAACCACCAATATGATTCCGAAAATGATATTATTTACTAGGTCATTTACCTGATTAAGTGTTCTTGCCGATGAATCATTGGAAATCGTCACATTCAAATCTTGCGGAAAAATATTCTCTTGGGCATTTTTGACAATCTCTTTAGTTTGATTCACCGCGTTAATCATATTTTTCCCAGATCGCTTCTTCACATCCAGCATTACTACGCTATGACCAAATTCCCTTGCATAAGTCGTTTTATCCTCAGGCTTAAAAGTTACTTTAGCAATATCCTTTAGGTAAACCGTTGCATTGTTTTCAGACTTTACTACAAAGTT
>CAYGTD010000143.1:4172-9047 GCA_964352725.1 uncultured Roseivirgaceae bacterium | reverse complement strand
ACTACAGCAATTAGAGTCGCTAGTAAATCAGAAAAATAATAAAGAAAAAATCATACAACCCAATCTTTGCATTATTGATTGTCCTGATAAGCTCTTGCAGTCTTTCAGAATCAAGTAATAAAGAATTTAAGATTGAATATGAAAAATTCACTCTTGATAATGGTTTAGAAGTAGTTCTTCATGAAGATCACTCAGATCCAATTGTTGCAGTAGCAACACTAATGCATGTTGGTTCAAATCGGGAAAAACCAGGAAGAACAGGATTTGCTCACTTTTTTGAGCATATGTCCTTTAATGATTCAGAAAATGTACCTCGTGGTGCTAATAGAAAAATGATCCCTGAATGGGGAGGAAGCAGAAATGGAGGTACCTGGTCAGATGGAACAATCTACTATGAAGTAGTACCGAAAGATGCTTTTGAGAAAATTTTGTGGATTGATTCAGATCGTTTTGGCTATATGATTAATACGGTTACTCAAGATGCTTTGGAGGCTGAGAAACAGGTTGTTAAGAACGAAAAACGACAAAGAGTTGATAACGCCCCTTATGGATATACCGATGAGATTATCAGAAAAAATCTATATCCAGAAGGACACCCATATAGCTGGACAGTAATTGGGTCTTTACCTGACTTGCAAGCTGCAACACTGGATGATGTGAAAGAATTTTATGATCAGTATTATGGTGCTGGAAATGCAACCTTGGTCATTGCAGGTGATATTGATGTTGCTAAAACGAAGGAATTAGTTCAGCAATGGTTTGGTGAAATAAGAAAAGGACCAGCAGTGGATAAACCTACTCCAATGACTGTTTCGCTAGAAGATTCAAGATCTCTCTACTTTGAAGATAATTTTGCAAAACTTCCGGAGTTAAGAATGATCTTTCCAACTATCGAGGAATATAATGAAGATACATACGCATTAAATGTATTGGGACAGTTATTGAGCGGAAGTAAAAAGTCACCTCTATATCAGGTTATTGTAGAAGAAAAGAAGCTTGCCCCAAATGCATCAACTTATCAGAGCAGCAGTGAGATAGCTGGAGAATTTGTGTTCCGGGTTAGAGGGAATTCAGGTGTGGATTTAGATGATGTGAAGTCAGCGATTGAAGTGGGTTTGGCTCAATTTGAAGCTAATGGAATTGATGAGAAAGACCTACAACGAATCAAAGCAGAATTAGAAACTAATCTATACCAAGGGGTTAGTACTGTTTTAAATAAGGCTTTTCAATTGGTTCAAGACAATGAATTCATTGGAGATCCTAGTTATATAAGTAAGACGGCTAAACTGACACAGGCAGTTACTGCCGAAGATGTGATGAGAGTTTATAATAAATATATAAAAGGACAAAATTATATTATGACTAGTGTGGTGCCAGCAGGCCAGCTAGAATTGGCAGTAGAAGGAGGAAATGAAGCAGAAGTTTATATTGAAGAAATTGTGGCAGATGTTGCATCCGAAAATACTTCTAGGGGAGAGGTGGCTGAGTATGAAAAGACGCCTTCAAAGTATGATCGATCTGAGCCTGACTTTGGTGAACTGCCTCTACTTAACGCTCCAGAAGTATGGACTTCATCGCTAGATAATGGACTTCAAATTTTTGGTATTGAAAACAATGAATTGCCTTTAGTTTACTTTGATCTAACATTAAAAGGTGGTCATTTTCAAGATCCAATTGATAAAGCAGGAGTAGCTTCATTGCTTTCTGACCTCATGATAGAAGGGACCAAAACCAAAACTCCTGCTGAGTTGGAGGAAGCAATTGGTTTACTGGGAGCGAGCATTAATATTTATAGCGGAAGTGAAGAATTGCGAATTGCAGGATCATGCTTAGCGAGAAACTTTGATGAGACGTTTGAATTAATGGAGGAAATTTTACTAGAACCAAGATGGGATGAAGTTGAGTTTGATCGTATTAAACAAGCTTTAGTGACTCAATTGAAAGGTAGAGAAGCAAGCCCAACTGCTATTGCCTCTACTGTATTCAATAAACTTGCATATGGTCCTAATCATATTTTGGGCTATCCTACAAGCGGTACATTAGAAACAGCAGAAAATATTACACTGGATGATTTACAGCAATTCTATGAAACGAATTTTTCTCCATCAGTTAGTAATTTTCATATAGCTGGAAACGTAAACCAAAGTAAGGTTTTGAACACTGTGTCTTCTTTAAATGATTCTTGGGAATCAAAGGATGTTGAGTTGGTTTCTTATGACTTACCTGAAATTAACAATGCTGGAAAATTGTATTTTATTGATTTTCCAGGGGCAAAACAATCGGTACTGTATGTTGGTCAATTATCTATCTCAGGAATGAATGATGATTTCAATGAAGTTGGATATGCAAATGAGAAAATCGGAGGTGGTTCAAGTGGTCAATTATTTCAAACACTTAGGATTGAAAAAGGATACACTTATGGTGCGTACTCATTTGTAAGACAGAATTTTGAGGTGGCTCCATACACTGTAACGTCTAGCGTTAGAGCTAATGCAACTCTGCCTTCCTTGGAGATAATAAAAGATATGTTGACTAACTATGGAGATCGTTTTACTGTGGAGGATGTTGAGGTAACAAAAACAAAAGTATTGAAAGCAAATACAAGAGCTTTTGAAAGTCTAGGAGCTAAACTCGGTATGCTTCATGAAATTAGTAGCTTCGGGAAAGCTCCCAATTTTATGGAATTGGAGCAAGATGAGTTAACATCTATGACAGTTGATGACTATCGATCGATGATTAGTCAGTATATGGATGAAAGTCAAATGTTCTATTTGGTAGTAGGTGATGGAGCAAGCCAGTTGCAAGAAATTAAGAAACTAGGAATGGGAAATCCTGTAATCCTTGATAATAAAGGGAATATACTGGTTCAGTAAGAAATTCTATATAAAAGGTCATTTATTCTATATAGATGACCTTTTATATAGAAATGTGAATTTTTCATTTTGCGCTTATGGAACAGTTTATTGAAAGATGATTTTTTTGAAACCTACTTTTTTTCATCAAAATCAAAAGCTTCAGGTAACAAATCAGTGATTTTATGAGAGGATAGCTCTTTGGAGTCACAGAAGCTGTGAATATTAGCATGTCTCGTGAACTCATAAATCACTTGTCTGCATGCTCCACAAGGAGGAGTGGTCTTTTCTGTGGGAGTATAGACTACTAACTCTTCAATTTCAATAGCCCCTTCACTTGCAATAGCATTGGCAATAGCACTTCTTTCAGCGCAAGTGGTCAGTCCATATGAGGCATTTTCCACATTGCAACCAATATAAATATTGCCAGATTTGGTGAGTAGTGCACATCCAACTCGGAATTTACTATATGGTGCATAGGCCTTTTGAGCAGCTTCTTTCGCTTTGACTTTCAATTTTTCTAAAGACATTCTTCAATGTTAATTAAATCTTAATAATTCAGTTCATTTTTTGAATGAATACAATTGAATTTACTTTACCGCTTCAAACCATAATTGAAATGAAAAAATTTATACTTATCCTATTTGTTGTCGCATTGACGAGCTGCACCAATGACTCAACGAAATCATCGGTTTTAAGCGGCGATGATTATGAAACACTTCATAATTTAAAGACAGTTTTATGGGCAAAGGCTTATGGGGAACAGGATACTGTTCTGCTTGATCAAATCCTTCATGAAAAGTTCCAGCTGATTGATGACGAGGGTAGTAAATTCAGCAAAGCTGATGAAATGGAATATGTCTCTAAGTATGGGCCATCGTATGATTCATTTGAATTTGAGGTGAAAAGACTGGATATTTTCGAAAATGGTACCGCTATGGTTTCCGGAGAGGGAACCATGAAAGGTATTGATATGGCAGGACAAGCCTATGTTACAACTTATCAATCAAGTAATGTTTTGATAAAAGAGAATGGAAAATGGAAAGCTATCAATAGTCATGTAAGTGGAGTAAAGGAGGAAGTATTCGAAAATGCTCCTACTAATTAATGCTCCTATTAATTGAAATAAAGTAGTTGTTCTAATCATTAAAAAGCCCTTTCATGTAAATGAAAGGGCTTTTACTTTTGCTGAATTAGTGTTTCCTTTTCAGAGGGGCTAATTTTTCTTGATAAGACATTTTATCCCATTTGACTTTTTGTTGTGAATGAGTAGTATAATCAATCCTTCCTCTTGTGGTTAGTTTGACCTTAATATACATGGTAGGACGATCACTTTCATTTTTTGTGTTTTCAGAGGAGACAATGTCTAATTCATAAGGGACATTATCATTTGCCATTAGAATAACCATACCTTTATTTGCATTTTTATCTCTCATTTTATCTATTTCTGCTTTGTTTAGCAATAATGGGATGTAACCATTAAAAACAATGTCATTTGGTATTCTGTACATATCAGAGTATTCATTGGCATCTCCTTCGTTGGTATTAGAAGTAACACCAGGGATAGTCCATGCTTGATTTCCATCAATACTATTCCAAGTCACACCTTCCTCGGTGAAAAGATTGACATTATCCTTAATTGTTTTTACACCAATCCAGTTATCATTGTTTGCTCCATCAATCCTTGTAGATTTTCCTCTTAAATATAAGATAGCTTCTACTATCTCGAATTCCTCTGTACCTGTGGTCTCGGACATGCTGCCCAATTCAGGGAAATACAATAATCCATGACTATCGGTACTTAAATTATCAATGCTAAATGTTTCTCCATTTTCATTTCCATTTTTGTCTGTAATAGAAAGATCTACGACTCCACTATACCCATCAAATCCTTCTTGGAAATAGAATTCAAAAACGCCATCAGAATTTCCGTCAGAGCCATTAGAACCATCTGATCCATTGCAAACATATGCTGTAGAAAGAATTTCTCCAGCTTGTAAAGTTCCGCTATTGTTAGTGTCTA
>CAYGTD010000143.1:3003-4162 GCA_964352725.1 uncultured Roseivirgaceae bacterium | reverse complement strand
TATCAATTCTTAATCCACCGTCAGCACATCCTCCTTGACTGTTGCTGAATGAGGTTATATCAATTAAGCTATTATTTCCGTTACTTCCATTGGATCCATTATTTCCATTACACACATAATAAGTACCCACTTCTTCGCCTTCATCTATTTCATTGTTTCTATTTGTATCCAAGCCTACAGTGAACTTGGTTCCTCCATTTGAACAATTATCTCCTGGATTCTCAGTAGTTGTAGCAATTATGGTATTATATCCATCTGTGCCATCGTTTCCGTTCGTCCCATTACAAATAGTAGTGGAAGATAAAATAGTATCTTCATCATCATTTAAGTCTCCATCACTATTACCATCATATCCAAATTGAAGACTCACTCCTCCATTGGCGCAGGATGCTGCAGCTGTTGAGGTAACTATGACGTCTCTTCCGTTAGCCCCGGCGCTACCATTACTTCCACTAGTACCATTGCACACATAATATGTATCAATCTCCTCATCAACGTCTATGATATTATTATTGTTGATATCCAGACCAACTCTAAAAGCGATTCCTCCATCTGCACAGTCATCACCTGGCTCTATAGCATTGGCTTCAATGATGGTGTTAAATCCATCAGCACCATTCTCTCCATCAGCACCATTACAAATAGTGTTGGAACTTAAAACAGTATCTTCATCATCTTCTAAATCACCATCATCATTTCCATCATATCCAAATTGAAGACTCACTCCTCCGTTGGCACATGAAGCTGCAGAAGAGGAAGTTACTATTACACTATTACCGTCAGATCCATTTGAGCCGTTAATGCCATCTGTTCCATTACAGATGAAATAGGTATCTATTTGCTCATCTTCGTCTATTTCGTTATTTCTATTAATATCTAATCCAATTGTAAAAGATAAACCGCCATTATTACATTCTGAACCAGGGTCTATCTCAACAGATTCTATGATAGTATTGTAACCGTTTACGCCATCGTTACCATTTTGTCCATCTATGCCATTGCAAATAGTAATAGTCGAAAGAATTTCATCTTCATTATCTGAAAGATCACCATCTGAATTTCCATCGTAACCAAACTCTAAATTGGATCCTCCATTAGCACATGAGGTAGAGGGAGAGGAGATAACAATTACGTCTTTACCATCAGCTCCATCAGCTCC
>CAYGTD010000143.1:0-2903 GCA_964352725.1 uncultured Roseivirgaceae bacterium | reverse complement strand
AGGTAGAGGGAGAGGAGATAACAATTACGTCTTTACCATCAGCTCCATCAGCTCCGTCCGCACCATCTAATCCATTACATACATAAAATGGACTTCCTACTTCCTCTCCATCATCCAGTTCGTTGTTTGTATTTGCGTCTAAACCTACTTGAATCCGAATACCTCCATTACTGCAATTTGCTCCAGGTTCTTCAGTAGTAGTTTGAATTATAGTACTTAATCCATTTTCTCCTCCATTCAATCCATCACATACATACTGGGTGAAATCAACTTCATCAGCATCTAAAATTCCATCTAAAATTCCATCGTCCAATCCGACTTCAACTTTCATTCCACCGTCACTGCAGTTAACACCGGGCAGTTCTGTTGAAATTCTTATTAAGCTTGAAAAACCATCATTTCCGTCTGCTCCATTATCACCATTACAGATATAATTTTCTGAGGATACTTCACCTACATCTAATTCACCGTTGCTATTTGAATCTAAACCTACTTCTATTTTGTAACCTCCATTAGTACAATTAGAGCCTGCGGGTTCAGATATTACATTTGATAGTGTATTTAGTCCATTAGCACCGTCTAAACCATTTGATCCATCAGCTCCATCACTTCCATTTGCACCACTACATATATAGTAAGTCGACTGTATTTCATCAGTATCTAGTTCCTGATTGTCATTAGCATCTAATCCAATTTCTATTTTCAATCCTCCAGAAGAACAGTTATCACCAGCTGGCTCTGCAGTGGCGCGAATAATGCTTGAAAAGCCGTCTAGTCCGTCATCCCCATCTGATCCATCACTTCCATCCGATCCATTAGCTCCATCATTACCGTTGCATATAAATAAAGATGATACTACTTCACTATTGTCAAGTACTCCATTGTTATTATCATCATTGCCTATTTCTATTAATGTGCCTCCAAATTGACAATTTTCACTTGGCTGTTCTGCAGAGGTTTTGGCCAGTAAATTTGCAGGTGTTTCACCATCTGCACCGTTAGAGCCATTACAGATGTAGTTAATGGATTCAACTTCTGTGACATCAAGTAAGTTGTTTTCATTATCATCTTGACCCACACTTATTTTGAGTCCCCCTGATGAGCAATTGTCACCAGCAGGTTCAGATTGAATGGCTACTAATGCATTGTAGCCATCTAGTCCATCAATTCCGTTTAAAGGTTCTACTTTTTCTGTAACACAACTGAGCAGTGTAATCAGCATATAGAATAGAGAAATAGTTAGACAGCATTTTAAGAACTTGGTAGTGAGTTTCATGATGTAAAGTGATATTAATTAAAAGAATAATGCAATTTATTAAATATAATTATATTGATAACTAATTTAATTATTCATTGATCGACTGAAATTATTATATCATCGAACACTTATTGTCCGAATCTGTACTTTCATATGATGATCAATTGGTCTAATTATTTGATTATCAATTAAATACAAAATATGGCATCTTTTGTGCAAACTGGATCATGAAACTTAACCTGTAGATATAATGTATACTTCCATCAAGCTGTTTTTTCGTACATTGAATCGAAAAAGATTGTTTTCCGCAATTAATATCATTGGTCTTTCACTTGGTTTTTTATGCGCGACACTTATTTTTCTATATGTAGATAATGAAATGAGCTATGATAAATTTCATGAAAAGGGAAACAGGATATACAGAATTAATCAGACGTTTATTTGGGGTGAGAATAATACCCATCTATTTTCCTCTACAGGCCCAGGTGTAGGACACGCTATTTCAGAAGAAATTCCTGATGTAGATCAAGTGGTGAGAGTTCATACACCATCGCTACTACCTGTCACTTTGAAAAATGGAGGTAGTGAGCGAACCTTCAATGAAGAGACTATATTAGCAGCAGACTCCAATTTTTTTCAAGTCTTTTCTTATCCAATGCTTTATGGAGATCCCAATACTGCATTAGAACAAATGAATGCGGTTGTCATTACCCAAGATGTAGCTACTCGTTTTTTTGGAGATATCAATCCTGTGGGTAATTTGATTGAATTAGGTGAGGGACCAAAAAAAGCATCTTACAAGGTTACTGGGGTACTGGCTCATTCTGATGAAAATTCATATATAGATTTTGATATGATTGTTTCTATGAACAGCATCGATCGGGTGAAAAGATCTGATTGGAGCTGGATGTGGACACAGTTCGAAACATTTGTTTTGTTAAATGAAAATTCAAGCAAGGATGCATTGCAGGATAGGCTTGACCTATTGCCTCAAAAGTATGCGACAGAGACTTTGGAGGTGATGGGGTACACCTATGAAGAGTATATCGAATCCGGAAAAGAATGGAACTTGTATTTGCAACCCTTTCAGGATATACATCTTCATTCAACCAATATTTACAATCGTTTAAACAGTACAGGTAATTTTAAAGTTGTTGCATCATTGATTGGTTCTGCATTATTTGTTGTACTTCTTTCCTGCATTAACTTCATCAATCTTTCCACCTCTCAGTTTACCACGAAAGCAAAAAATGCCAGCTTAAGAAAAGTATTAGGAAGTAGCCCATCTGCACTTCGTAAAATATATTTCGGAGAAGCACTAATGTTTTGCATTGTTTCAGCCCTCTTAAGTTTGGGGCTGACCTATTATGTATTGCCAGTATTCAATCAGGCTGTTGGACTTAATCTTAGTTTTTCGTTGATCAATGAACCATTCTATTTGTTGATTATGGCTGGGCTGGTAATTTCTGTAAGCTTCTTTGCTGGGCTTTATCCTGCAATGTTCTTTTCTTCTTTTAAACCAGTTCAAGCTATGAAAGGGGAGCTGAAAAGTGGAAAATCAGGAGTTAAACTGAGAAATGGTATGATGGTCGTGCAATATGCGTTATCATTATTACTGATCATTTGCTCGATGACTGTATATAAG